>JBDNFP010000082.1:0-15289 GCA_041689775.1 Spirosomataceae bacterium | reverse complement strand
AGATGCCAAACGGTTTCAAACCAAGTACAAAAAGGTATCCCCGGCTATGAAACAGGGGCTCGTGAACCAAATCTACCCCTTGGAGGACCTCCTGTTAATGAAGCCCTTAATGTTTACCATAGATTAAATGCCCAGTACCATATTTTTGGGGAGCGCTTTTTAAAAAACACTTAACCCAGACTCGTGCTACTACTATTTTTAATCGTTGATCAATTTGCTAATATTCCTTATTGTTTAAAAAAGTGACAAAAAGATTCATGTCCGCACGCGACATTTAAGTCGGCGGTTCTTAAAATCACTGTATTTTATCGTGGAATACTATGTGGGAGGTATACGCAGTAAACTCACGTCCCCAATTTTACTGGTTGGGCGAAATCAACTGTTTTTAACTCTCATTCAAGCAATACTCCGAGTGCGGCTGGAAGCATTACTTTCATTCAGAAGCGGTGTCTTCTTGTTTATTGACATATCAAATATATTGCAAAAGACGTTATATGCCAAATATTTTTAATAAAAATTTAACTATGAAAGTGAGTATAGTAGGTTATGACTATGAAATACAGAATTTAATTGCACTTATCTAATATTTAGTTTTCCTAAATATATTTTTACCAAAAATATATATTTAGGAGGCAATAGGAAATAGATGCTAAGTAGGAATACGGCTACAAAAACTATTACAGAAAAATGATATAAATGAGGTATATAGTACTATTGAAATAGTTGTAGAACCAGACGAGAGCTACCATTGTGTAGTGGTATGGAGAGCTTAGGAATTAGTGCACTCATCCGTCAAAAACCTCTAATCAGGAAAAATAGGAGATACCAGGGAGGGACAATCTAATAATAACTCAACGTGGGGTATTATAAATTGCTATTCTAGTACTTTGTAATGTAAACTCAATCCATTGCCCACGTGGTACACCACATGATGCGGTGTTTTCTGTTAGTTAAATAGAAAAAAATAAATGAATAAATTGTATAGCATACTGGTTATTGGCGGTTTAATCGTCGCGGTATCATGGCTTGACCTTTTCGAAAGTAAGATTGACTACAATGACGAGGTAAAGCCCATCTTAAACAAGCATTGTATGTCTTGCCACGGCGGCGTGAAAAAAGCCGGAGAAGTCAGTTTTCTTTTTGAACATGAAATGCTGGAACCCGGTAAGTCGGGTAAAGTGCCCGTGGTGAGGGGTGATGCCGAGGCCAGTGAGATGATCCGTCGGATTCTGAGTACTGATCCCGATGAGCGGATGCCCAAGGAAGGACCTGGCTTGTCGGGAGAAGAGATAGACCTATTGAAGAAGTGGGTAAATCAGGGAGCTGAATGGGGAAAGCATTGGTCGTATAATCGGGCAGAACGACCCAAAGTACCTTCCGTGGGAGGCCTCTGGGCTACTTTGCTACCATGGAAAACGGATAGAGAAGAGTGGATAAAAAACGAGCTGGACTATTTCGTTCTGAAAACCCTCGATGAAAAAGGGTTGAACCCCACGGTCGAAGCTGACCGCGCTACGCTGATACGTAGGGTAAGCCTGGATCTGACGGGACTCCCCCCCACGGGGCAAGAAGCACAAGACTTCATCAATGACAGATCAGATAATGCCTACGAAAAGGTGGTGGACCGACTACTAACCTCCCCGGCTTACGGGGAGCGTTGGGCCACTATGTGGATGGACCTGGCCCGGTATGCCGATACCAAAGGCTACGAGCGGGACCCCGGCCGGAATATCTGGCGCTACCGTGATTATGTAATTAAGGCATTCAATGAGGATAAGCCTTTTGATCTTTTCACGCAGGAACAATTGGCGGGTGATTTGATGACTACCCCGAAGCAACCAGTCCCAACCGATGAGCAGCTGATTGCCACGGGTTTTCACCGCAACACCATGAATAATGACGAGGGTGGTACTCAGGACGAAGAGTTTCGGGTGGCGGCGGTGATGGACAGGGTAAATACTACCTGGGAGGTGTGGCAGGGTACCACTTTTGGATGTGTGCAGTGCCACAGCCATCCCTATGATCCTATTCCGCATGAGGACTACTACCGTTACATGGCGTACTTTAATAGTACCCGCGACGAAGACGTGACGAGCGATACCCCCACACTGCGGCTATATAAAGGAGAAGATTCCCTTCGGGCTGAGCGGGTAAAGGCGTGGGTAGTTCGGCATGATGCCAGGCGTGTAAACGAAGTCGCCCAGTTTATCCGGATCATGGAGCCCAAAATCAATTCCCACGATTTTGATGAGTACGTGAAATCTTCATTACTTGACGCGAAGTACTACGGGGGACAAGATGGTGGTTCGGCCCGAATAAAGTCAGTGCCTTTGATGGGTAAAGACCGGATGGTAATGCATGTCTCAACGGGCGCTGAGTCGGCGATGATGACTTTGCATCTGGATTCTTTAAAGGGAGCAGCGATTGCAAAGGTAGTGATTCCGCAGAAGGATACGGTTTTAATCATTCCGCTTCCCGACATCAAGGGAACGCATTCACTGTACATGTCTTTTCAAAGCCCCAAAACACCCGATAAATGGATTCAGATCAAGTGGGTTACTTTTCAGAAAGCACTTCCGGGGGAAGGTGAATCTGAGTACGCCTCTATCATGAATGATTATACTCGATTGATGAAAGCCCGGACGGAAAGCAGTCCCATTTTATGGGAAGGAAAGGGATACCTAGCCCGGAAAACGAATGTATTCGAGCGGGGGAACTGGCTGGTGAAAGGGGCGGAAGTGAAACCCGGAGTACCGGAGTTCCTGGGAAAACTACCCAAAGAAGCCCCGGCTGATCGGTTGGAGTTGTCCCGTTGGATGGTTAGCCGGGACAATCCGCTTACGGCACGGGTGGTCGTGAACCGTTTTTGGGAACAATTATTCGGTACGGGTATTGTAGAAACCGTCGAGGATTTTGGCTCGCAGGGCATAGAACCTACCCACCCTGAACTCCTCAATTGGCTGGCCGTAGCCTTTATGGAAGACTACGGATGGAGTACCAAAAAGCTCTTGAAACAAATTGTGATGTCAGGAACCTACCGCCAAAGCTCAGAAACAGACCAAAAGAAACTAGCCAACGATCCATACAATACCTGGTTGTCGCGGGGACCGCGGGTAAGGCTTAGTGCCGAACAGGTCCGTGATCAGGCATTAGCCTCTTCGGGGCTGCTTTCTCCGAAAATGTTCGGTCCGGGAGTGATGCCTCCTCAGCCAGAAGGTATTTGGTTGTCGCCGTACAGTGGTGAATCATGGACGTTAAGCAAAGGTGAAGACCGCCATCGACGAGGTATTTACACGTACTGGAAGCGGACAGCGCCCTATCCGTCGATGGTAACTTTTGATGCCCCAAGTAGGGAGTTTTGTCAGTCGAGGCGCATCAGGACGAATACCCCCTTACAAGCATTGGTGACCTTGAATGATCCGGTATATTTGGAAAGCGCGCAAAAATTAGCCGAATATATGCAGACCAAAGGAAAGACCCCTGAGCAGCAATTAAGGGAGGGATACCGTAAGCTTACCTTTAAAACGATGAAAGACCAAAGTTTGATGGTGGTGATGAAGGTATATCAAAATGCATTAAAACAGTACAAAGCCAAACCCGCCGAAATGGATAGCCTTTTGATTTATACAAAAAAGAGAAATCCTGAGCTAGCTGCTTTGGCTGTTTCGGCCAATGTTCTGCTAAATCTGGACGAGGTAGTGACGAAGGAGTAGGGTAGTTTATCGAGATGGGGCAAAATATTGAATTTAGAATACAATTGGCGTCACCACTCCGGGGCTTTGGGCTGGTTTTGGATTTTATGCTTTCTACTAAGGTCTGACCCCTTCGGGGCCTCAAATTCTGGTACGAGCCAAACCCAGCCCCATCGGGGCAACACCTTAGTAGCAGCAGAAAGAAGAATGGGTAACACATACAGTCAGCTATACATTCAAATTGTATTTGCGGTAAAAGGAAGAGAGAACCTAATAAACAGTACTACTAAGGAGGCGCTTGAAAAATACATCAGTGGGATTGTGAAAGGCCTGGGCTCAAAACTAATGGCGATTTACTGCATGCCTGACCATCCCCATATTTTTGTGAGCATAAAACCCGATGCCAAAATATCAGACCTGGTCAGGGATATAAAATCCAATTCCAATAAGTGGATGAATGACAACAAGAAGTCTAACGGTAAATTTTCCTGGCAGGAAGGCTTTGGAGCATTTAACTATTCTAAATCACAGAAAGAGCAAGTGATAAACTATGTAGTAAACTAAGCCGAACACCACAAGACAAAAACGTTCAGGGAAGAATACATTACACTGCTACAAAGGTTCGAAGTTGAGTACGAAGAAAAGTACTTATTTGAATGGTAAGATTGAGGTATTCCTCTTTCACCAAAAGGTTCCCACCCTTTGTGGGCCAGTATGACAGATTTGTTAACACCAAACATGAAAAAATTACTCGAAGAACTACAACAAGCCCAACTTCAAAATCAGACCCGTCGTCATTTCTTAAAGGAATGCGGCTTTGGCTTGGGGGCCATTGGGCTAGGTTCGTTGTTGGGCGGCTGCGGTACGTCGTCGTTGGGTACCGCTACGCCCACCGATCCGATGGCTACCCGAATGCCTCAGTTTGCGCCCAAAGCCAAGCGGGTTATCTATATCCACATGGCCGGGGCACCCTCACAGCTCGAACTTTTTGACTACAAACCGGAGCTAGCGAAGTACCACGGGCAAGACTGTCCGGCGGAGTTTCTGGAAGGAAAAAAGTTTGCCTTTATACAAGGAGTACCCAAAATGCTGGGTCCGCAGGGTAACTTTAAGCAATACGGGCAATCTGGCGCTTGGATATCCGATTATCTGCCGCACCTACAGACCGTAGCCGACGATGTTACTTTTCTGAAAGCAATGCATACGGATCAGTTCAACCACGCACCGGCTCAATTACTGATGCATACGGGTAGTGCCCGGCTTGGTCGCCCAAGTTTGGGAGCGTGGTCGGTGTACGGCCTGGGCTCAGAAAACCAAAACCTACCGGGCTTTATCGTGTTGGCGTCGGGAGGAAAACAACCCGATGCGGGTAAAAGCGTGTGGGGGAGTGGCTTCCTACCAACTGTTTACCAAGGGGTACAGTGCCGTACCGGAGGCGATCCGGTGCTTTACGTGTCTGACCCAAATGGGATGAATCGGGATATGCGCAAGCAAACCATTGAGGCCATTAATGAAATAAACCGACAAACGTACGATGAGGTCCAAGACCCCGAAATTCTGACGCGCATCAGTCAATACGAGATGGCCTTCCGCATGCAAATGTCGGTGCCGGAAGTTATGGATGTATCCAAAGAGCCGCAGTACATTCTGGATATGTACGACGTTAAGCCCGGCGATGGCTCCTTTGCCATGAACTGCCTGTTGGCCCGTAAATTAGTCGAGAACGGAGTGCGCTTTGTACAACTCTTCGACTGGGGCTGGGACACCCACGGTACTAGCTCCGACGGGGCGTTAGAAATCGGCTTGCACAATAAGTGTAAGGAGTCCGATCAGGCGGTAGCTGGTTTGTTGCAAGACTTAAAGATGCGAGGACTCTTAGACGAAACACTGGTGGTATGGGGAGGTGAGTTTGGCCGTACTCCGATGCAGGAAAACCGGAACGGACAGGTGCTACCCTTCATGGGGCGTGATCACCACTTGGAAGCCTTCACCATGTGGATGGCCGGGGGGGGAGTAAAGCAAGGGTACAGCCACGGAGAGACCGACGATCTGGGTTACTACGGAGTGAAAGACAAAACCCACGTGTACGACTTGCAGGCTACGATTCTGCACCTGATGGGCTTCGACCACGAAAAGTTTACCTACCCTTTCCAAGGGCGTAATTTCCGGCTGACTGATACCGCTGGAAAAGTAATACGACCTATTTTAGCCTAACCCGATCTTCTTCTTTTTTGAAATACTGATCAATGAGTACTACCCAGGTGAATGCCTTCCGGATGAAATTAAAGCCCGGCCAGGAGGAAGAATACAAAAGACGCCACGATACCATCTGGCCCGAACTCAAAGAATTGCTGCAACAGGCAGGAATCACGGAGTACTATATTTTCTTAGATGAGGCTACTCTTTCGCTCTTCGCTTTTCAAAAGGTAGAGCAACGCACCGAAACCATTGATTTGCCCGCTCAGCCCATCATGCGCCGTTGGTGGGACTATATGGCGGACATCATGGATGTCAACGAAGATAATTCACCCGTAGTGGCTCAATGCTCGGAGGTGTTCGGGCTCTGAGGTCTTTCTTCGCAGGTTAGTTTTAGATGGTAGTACTGCTAAGGAAAATTACGAATGTATGAGTACACCTGCCCACAAAATGCCTTTACCTATGACTACCCCTGATTTGTTTCTTGGGTAGATAAATATCTAAGTTGATTTCAAACAATCCCTCATACTATGTTGCTTCTAGTTTCTGACTGGGCTATATTCTTTGGACGTTTTCACCCCGTGTTGGTACACCTACCCATCGGGTTCTTACTACTAGCAGCATTGCTCGAAATAGGAAAACGACTTGGTAAGATTAGCATCAGCGAATCAACCTTATCATTTATCCTGTTCTGGTCGGCAATCGGAGCTACGTTTGCTTGTATCGCGGGCTATCTTTTGTCATTGGGTGGGGGGTATGATGAGGAACTCCTTGATGAACACATGTGGCAGGGTATTGGGGTAGCTGCGCTGGCTTGGGTAGCCTGGGCGGTTAAGTCGGACTTACTCGGCGACCGCATCCCTTTTGGTCCGGCGTTCTATCTGCCGGCCTTAGCAATCTCCACACTCTTAACGTTTGCCGCCGGGCACCACGGTGGCGGGCTCACCCACGGCGACGGCTACCTGACCCAATATACACCCGAGCCTATCCGCTCACTCGCCGGATTGCCCCCTCGTGCTACCGAAGTCAATGAAATCAAACCCATAGCTAATGTCCCGGAGGCAATCGTGTTTCAGGATATTGTCCGGCCCATGCTTGGAGTTCACTGTACGCAGTGTCACAATTCTGGTAAACAGAAGGGTGGGCTTCGTATGGATACTTTTGAATACCTAAGCAAAGGAGGTGAAAACGGGGCGGTATTTGTGGCGGGGAAAAGCATCGATAGTAAAATGTTGAAACGTTGCCTTTTGCCGCTCGACGACGACGACCACATGCCTCCCAAAGGTAAGCCACAGTTGTCAGAATCGCAGATAGCCCTACTCACCTGGTGGATTGATCAGGGGGCTCCCGCCGATAAGAAAGTGGCAGAATTAAAAGTAGACGATAAAATTAAACCCGCTTTGGCATCGCTGAGCAAAGCCGACGGAGGAGGAAAAAGCCCTGAGGCTAAGCCTACGACATCGGCAGTACTGAGTCTTACCGTAAATGCTGCCAGCGAGAAAGACCTCGCCTCACTGAAAAAGATAAATGTATTGGTGATGCCCGTATCGCAAGGACAAAACATCATAGAGGTAAGCGCCGTTAATGCGCCCGGCTTCTCGGACGGACAAATGACCATGCTGACTCCACTTTTGGAGCAAATTGTGTGGCTAAAACTAGGAGGAACAAAAATTACCGATGCTTCAGCCGCTGAAATAGGACAGCTCAAAAATCTCAATAAACTCCATCTTGAATATACTTCACTTAGTGACGCGGGCCTAAGTCAACTCAAATACCTCCCTTACCTTGAATACCTGAATCTTATTGGTACTAAGGTGACCGACGCCGGACTACAAAGCTTGGCAGGTTTAAAATCTCTCAAAAATGTGTACGTCTGGAAGTCGGCCGTGACGAAGGAAGGAATCGCTAAGCTGAAAAAAGTCCGCCCTGACCTGACGGTGGTAATGGGACTTGACGAAGTGGCCGTAACCGAATTCCTGAAAGACGGTAAAGCAAACGCGGCGGTACTTCCCGCCCCCGGAGAAAAATAGGACATAGTATAGATTCCGACAGGAGTAACTACTACCCTTTAGGTAGTAGACTCCATTAAAAATTTGTTCTTCGTAAAGTACCAAACCCAAAAGTGCTAATCTCGAATTTGTGGGTGGTTTTCCGGCTGGTGATAGTCATTCCTGGCATTAGTGTATAGCTGGTTGTGTGGAGGGTATGAAAAGTATAATGTCTCAATTTTGCTACTTTATGCATCATTTTTTGACAGAAAAGTTAAAATAGAGTCACTCATTGTCAATTTCAAAGAAGATTTTGTGCTATTTTAATAGCAAGTTGCAAAAAAACTATTCGTGTAGGATAATTGTTTAATCTGAATTTTACTTTGCCTTCATCCGCTCCAACGGGGCCTCCATAATTAATCTTTGAATTGTTATAAAATTAAATAATCTTACCTTTAAAACAAAAAAAATAATTGTAATGATTATAGTTATAAAGTACTTTCGAATCCCTCTTTCATTGTAAGTTCAGTTAAAAGTGGGTTTACCGATCAATAGTAAGTACGTATAGCTTATAATAAAGAGTTACGAAAACTTTTGATTACGAATAACGGATATTGTGTAACTATTAACTTTTCTAATTACACATTAGCCCTTTGTCTAAATGTTAACAATTAATTAATTGCCTATGTGAATATTTCAACCCTAAACCATCCGAACCCACTGTTTTTTAACAGTCTCAAAATTTGTGTCCTGCTGTTCTGATATCACTTAATCAGATTTAGCACCGTTTAATATAATGGACATTTGCATGTATTATAACTATTTTATTTAAACCCCAATTTTATGGAAAACACTAATCCATTGGCTTCTCCATTTGCTCGGAAATGTCTTTTATTTTTAGCTTTCTTTATGATCGGAGCACTCGGAGCTTTTGCTCAGGTGTCGACGGTTAAAGGAAAGATTGCCGATGAGCAAGGGCAGGGAATTCCCGGTGTTAATATTCTGGTGAAGGCTACCACAACGGGTACAACCACCGATGCTGACGGAAATTTCTCCCTGAACGTTGCTAACGGTAATGCAACGCTTATTATCTCTTCCATTGGGTATGTTTCTCAGGAAATAGCCCTCAATGGTCGCAGCAACCTTGATGTTAAGTTAGCTACTGACACTAAATCACTCAGTGAGGTAGTAGTAGTAGGATACGGAACCCAGAAGAAAGAAACCATAACGGGTTCGGTTGTATCCGTAAAGGGAGACGAGCTGGTGAAGTCACCCGCGGTTAACCTTGCCAACTCTTTGGCAGGTCGTTTGCCGGGCGTATCGGTGGTCAACCGTTCTGGTGAGCCGGGTGCCGACGGAGCTACGATTCGTATCCGGGGAGCAAACACTTTGGGAAACAACAGCGCCTTGATCGTAATCGATGGTATTCCCAATCGTACGGGTGGCCTTGACCGGATCAACCCTGCTGACATTGAGAGTATTTCGGTTCTGAAAGACGCGGCGGCAGCCATCTACGGTTCGCGCGCAGCTAACGGGGTTATCCTCATTACCACGAAGCGTGGTAAAACTGGTAAGCCTTCGTTGTCGTACTCGTTTAATCAAGGTTTTGCCAATCCGACGGTACTACCAAATACGGCAGATGCTGCTCAATACACGAGCATGCTAAACGACCTCGATATCTACGGACTACCCGTTGCGGAGTGGGCTGCGGCCAACCAAGCCTACAAAACTACCGGAAGCTACACCCGTCCAAATGGTATCACTCGTAAGGCGCCTTACTCACCACAGGATATTTCCCTTTATCGTGACGGATCCGATCCCTGGGGTCACCCTAATACCGATTGGTACGATGCCACTTTAAAGAAGGACTCTCCACAATCACGGCACAACGTGCAGTTGACCGGTGGAACGGAAGCAGTCAGATATCTTGCTTCTTTGGGTTATCAGAACCAGGATGGATACTACGTCAATTCCGCGACGGGCTACAAGCAATACGACCTGCGAATTAACCTCGATGCAACCATCAACAAGTACGTGAAAGTAAATCTAGGTATGTTAGGCCGTCAGGAGAACCGCGCCTACCCTACTAAGAGTGCTAATACCATTTTCCGGATGTTGCAGCGTGGTAAGCCGCAGGAGCCCGCTTACTGGCCTGATGGACGCCCCGGTCCCGACATCGAAAACGGTGAGAACCCTGTCGTCATTACGACTGACCTGAGTGGATATGATAAAAACGTTCGTAATTACGTACAAACTAATGGTTCGATCGAGATCAAAATTCCAGGTGTGGATGGATTGAAGTTCACGGGAACAGGTGCAATCGATAACGAAAGTATCAACAGCAAGTTCTGGAACATTCCTTGGACTCTTTATCAGCGCGGTAGTGGGTTTGAAGCCGATGGCACAACACCCAAGTTGGTGGCTAGCGTACGTGGCCCGGCTGAACCTCAGTTGAGACTCAGTAACTCCAATCGGCTCAATGTGCTATTGGGTGGGGTATTCGCTTACGATAAAACATTTGGTAGTCACACGATTAACCTTTTGGCTGGAACGAACCGGGAGACTATTTCGGGTGAAAACTTTAATGCCTTTAGACGTTTCTTTATCTCTCCCGCTTTGGATCAACTTTTTGCTGGGGGCGATTTACAGAAAGATAACGGTGGAGGTGCCTTCAATTCGGCTCGTATCAACTACTTCGGTCGGGTAGGGTATAACTACAAAGAAAAGTACTTGGCTGAGTTCTTGTGGCGGTACGACGGCTCGGATATCTTCCCCAAAGCAACCCGTTACGGTTTCTTCCCCGGTATCATGATGGGCTGGGTTGTGTCAGAAGAAGGATTCTGGAAAAATAATGTACCTGCCGTCAACTTCTTGAAAGTACGGGGCTCTATTGGGCAGCTTGGTAACGACCAGATAGACACCTATCAGTACTTGTCCACTTACGGCTTCCGAAGCTATATAATAGGGGGCAATGAAACCAAGACTTTGTTCGAAGCTCGTATTCCTAATCCAAACATTACTTGGGAGGTGGCTACTAATTCAAACCTAGGTTTGGAAGGGCAGCTCTTCAATGGTAAGGTTTTCTTCGAACTTGATGTATTCGCTAATCGCCGGACTAACATCCTCTGGTTTAAAAACGCCTCGGTACCTGAATCGACAGGTTTGTCATTACCCCGCCAGAACATTGGTGAGGTTAAAAACAAAGGTTGGGAATTTAACATCGGCTACCGGAATCAGATTAAAGACTTCAAGTATAACTTCAGCGTTAACGGTGGTTATGCCCAAAACAAGATTGTTTTCTGGGACGAAGCTCCCGGTGCACCCGAATGGCAGCGTTCGACGGGTAAACCCATCAATACCTACGTGACGTATAAATACGACGGAGTATTCAAAGATCAGTCAGAGATTGACGCCAACAAATTAGATTACTCGGCTATCGTGAAGGCACTACGTCCAGGGGATATGAAGTATCAGGATTTCAACGGTGACGGTAAGATCACACCTGACGACCGCGTACGCCTGGATAACACGAACCTACCGCTGTTTCAAGGTGGCGTTAACTTGGGTGCTTCTTACAAAAACTTCGATTTGACGGTGCTGTTTCAGGGCGCTGCGGGAGCGAAGCAATACATCAGCGCGGGTGAGTCGGGCAACATTGGCAACTATTTGCAGGAAATTGCTGACAATCGTTGGACAATCGACAACCCAAGCAGCGTCCATCCGCGTATCGCTAATAGAAGTGATCAATATTTTTCCGGAGGTAATGATTACTGGCTGCGTAGCACGGATTACATTCGTCTAAAAAACCTTGAACTGGGGTATTCGGTCCCATCCACTATTATCAGTAAAGTGGGTTTGAGCGCATTCAGATTGTATTTCAACGGATTGAACCTGGCAACATTTACCAAAATGACCTCGTTCGATCCCGAAGCCGATAATTCGTTGGGCCGATACTACCCGCAAACAAAAATCATCAATTTCGGTTTAACTGCTACCTTTTAATCGCTAAACCCAAAAAAATTATGAAAAAATTAAAATTACTGGCCTTAACGTTTATTGCAGCCTCGGTAACCTTTACTAGTTGCAATGATGATTTCGTCAATACCGAACCGCTCAGCGAGATTTCACAGTCGTCCGTATGGTCGGACGCCGCCTTGGCCGACGCCTTTGTGACTGAGATTTATGCTGGCTTTAATGTCGGTGGCTTTGAAGAGCAGTCGCTTTCGTCGTTGACCGATGAAACCATGTTTACGCACCCTGGAAGGGGCATTACGACGATCACCGAAGGTCGTTCCAATCCGGAGGATATCGGCTGGGTCAGCATTAACCTACGGTGGGACCGAATGTATTCCCGTATTCGGGCTACTAACTTGGCGTTGCAGAATCTAGCCAATCCACAATTTCCCAACACGAATAATATCGTGGAAAGATTGCAGGGCGAAGCTAAATTTTTGCGAGCTTACTACTACCATCAATTGGCACGTTACTACGGTGGTGTACCGCTGATCGACCGAGCTTACGAACTCGGCGAAGCCGATTACCTTGCCCCGCGTAACACCTGGGCCGAAACTGTCAACTTTATCGTGAAAGATCTGGATGAAGCCGCAACACTGCTGGATGGTAAAAACATGGCTTCTGGTCGAGCTTCTAAGGCCGCCGCATTGGCACTAAAATCGCGTATCTTAACCTACGCGGCTAGTGATCTTCACGACATTCCTACTGCGAAGGGGAAATCAGCCACCATTTCGTCGGCTACTAATCCTGAATTGATTGGTTACGTAAGCGGTAGTCGTACTGATCGCTGGGAAAAGGCCAAAGCCGCCTCTAAGGTAGTGGTAGACTTGAACAGTGGCTTTTTGCTAAACCTGAGTGAACCTGCTACCTATGAGCAAGGAACTACTAACTACATGAATCTCTCGCTGGCTCGTAACGGTGGTAGAACAGAGTTACTAATGGCTCGCTATTTTACCAACGCCAAATTGGAAAACGGTGGCCGTATTGGTCTGTATAATGGGCCAAACGGTTATAACAACTGGGCGGGTAATACCCCGATCCAACTATTGGTAGATGATTACGAAATGATGGATGGAACCAAATTTGATTGGAACAACCCCGTTCATGCCGCTGATCCCTACGCTAACCGCGATCCACGTTTCGATGCATCTATCATGCACGAAGGTACTCCCTGGAAGGTACGTTCAAATGCTAATTTACCTAAGGACCCTGCCAGTCAGATTCAGACTGGTCGTTACGAAGTAGTGAATGCTTCTGGCCAGAAAGTAACGCACTTTGGATTGGATACTCGTAACAGCTCCATCGAGGACTGGAACGGTAGCTATACCGGATATTACATTCGTAAGTTTACCGATCCAAACCCGGCGATTGTGGATCAGAACACCTGGCAGGAGATACCCTGGCCGATTCTGCGCTACACTGAGGCAGTATTTAACTACGCCGAAGCTTGCATAGCGTTGGGTCAGGATGCAGAGGCTCGTACCTGGTTGAACAAGATTCGTTTCCGCTCGGGAATGCCAGCTATCACCGAGTCTGGATCGGCTTTAGTAAATCGGTTCCGCAACGAGAAGCGGGTTGAAATGTTTTACGAAGAGCAACGCTACCACGATGCACGCAGATGGATGATTGCCCCTACAACGTTGGGACGTAAAGCAAACGGTATTCAGATTGTCGGAACGTTGAAGCCTAGTAAGTCCGTAAGTGTATATAAGTACAGCAAGGAGAATTACAGCTACACCTATACCCCGTTCGAGATCGACCCCGGTAAGGAAAACCGCAGCTGGGACGATAAACTGTACTTCTTGCCCATCTCCCGCGCTGAGCAAAACCGGAACGATAAACTGGTCCAAAACCCAGGGTATACAAAGTAATCGAACCAAAGAATACTAGGCAGATTTTGTCTGAATAGTTTTATCAAAGAATCCGGGTTGGCTGTTTTGCCAACTCGGATTCTTTTTACATTTTTAGCCCTCTTTTATCACAATCCTTTTCCCGAATTATATGTTTCTGCGTACGTTCAGCCGTTGGGCTAGTAGTCTTTTCGTGGTAGTAGTTCTGCTGATGGGCTGTCAAAAAAAAACGTCTTCGGATAAGCAGGATTCTGCCCTGGTTGGCGATCCCCTCTTTACGCTACTAGCCCCCGAACAAACGAGTATTACCTTCGAAAATACCCTAACCGAAAGCCTGAATGGAAATGTACTTATGTACGAGTACTTCTACAATGGCGGTGGCGTAGCCGTGGGAGATCTTAATAATGACGGTCTTGATGACCTGTATTTCTCAGGTAACATGGTACCTAATACATTCTACCTCAATATAGGCGGGATGAAGTTTCAGGATGCCACGGCTCAGGCTGGTCTCGCCGGGCGTGAGCAAGGCTGGAAAACGGGCGTAACCATGGCCGATGTAAATGGTGATGGTAAGCTTGATATTTACGTATGCTACTCGGGAAACTACTCGCCCGAAAAGCGCAAAAATGAACTCTACATTAATCAGGGAGCCGGGGCCGACGGTGTTCCCACGTTTACCGAGGAGGCAGGGAAATACGGCCTGGCTAGCGAAGGAACTAGTACGCAGGCAACCTTCTTTGACTACGATAAAGACGGTGACCTTGATATGCTTCTGCTCAACCATAATCCAAAGTCTCTGCCGATCCTCAATGAATTAGGTACGGCCGAAATTCTCAAAAAAGATGACCCCATGAACGGGGTGCGTTTGTACCGCAACGACGGACAAACCTTCAAAGACATCACTCGTACGGCGGGCTTGCAAAGCTCTGCACTGTCGTACGGACTAGGTGCTGGCGTGGCCGATCTAAACGGCGACGGTTGGCCGGATATTTACGTATCCAACGATTACCAGGTACCAGACTACCTCTATATCAACACCCAGAAAGGTGGGTTTACCGATCAGATTAAAACGAGCATCGGACATACTTCCCATTTTTCGATGGGTAGCGATGTGGCCGACCTTAACAACGATGCCCGCCCGGACATCATGACCCTCGACATGCTTCCCGAGGATAACCGCCGGCAAAAGTTGCTGATGGCGCCCGACAACTACGAAAAGTTTGATTTGAATGTCCGCCTGGGGTTCAACCATCAGTACATGCGCAACATGCTGCACATCAACGATGGCAATGGTACCTACCGGGAAGTAGGCCAACTAGCCGGAGTATCTAATACCGATTGGAGCTGGTCGGCGCTGTTCGCTGACTTTGACAACAATGGCTGGAAGGATCTGTACATCACCAACGGCTATATGCGTGATTATACCAATATGGATTTCCTGAAACACATGAGCGATTATGTGCAAAATCAGCAGCAGGGTATTCAGCGGAGTGATGTGTTGAAGCTGGTGTATGAGATACCTTCTTCTAACCTTACCAATTATGCGTTT
>JBDNFP010000081.1:0-12707 GCA_041689775.1 Spirosomataceae bacterium | reverse complement strand
TCTAATTCTGTGACAACCCGTTCAGTTGCACGATACAGCTCTTTGAGTTATCGGACAGTACAACGTTTTTATGCTTTAAAACACGTCGATTGGCTGATGATAAACCTATTTTTGTTCAAACACTTTGTACACAAGAAAAGACAAAGGTATCTTTTGGCGGCAGATGAAACCGTTAGGCCCAAAGCGGGAAAGCGTACGCACGGACTTAGGAGATTTTACTTATCCTTGGCAAAGCCGGTTATTAAATCTGTTAGTTTTTTAGCCGTTTCCATTATAGATATCGAAAAGAAAAAGTCCTGTGTTTTAGGATGCCAATAACTGATCGTAAACAATTTAGACAGTAATAGTAACGCTAAGTCGGAAACAATAAGTCAGCATAAAAAAGCGGGGAGGGGCAGGCCAAAGGGTTCAAAAAACAAAGCGAAAAGCGAACCTGGCGGCACGTTTTATCAAGTCTTGAAATCACTTTTATCGCTGGATCAGAGCAAGTTAAAAATATTTTTGCCCGAATTGAGTTGTTTTCACCTGGTACTCGACGGATTCTACGGCCACCACGATTACGTGCTTTTAGCGGCTGAATACCGGCTGAATAGTGTGTCCAAACTCAAAAAAACACTCACTTGCTATTGCCTTTTGAGGGGCAGTATGCAGGGGCTGGACGACCAAGGACATTGGGCGATAGGGTGAGGTTTACGGATATTACTGAAAAGTTTTTTGTTTCAACACTGGAAGACAAAAACTCAAATGGTTCAACTAAAATTTATCAGTTTGAAGCCTTCACGCCAAAAATGTCGGGCCTTAAATTGAATGTTGTGGTAATGATTCATACACATCAGAAAGAGTAAGTCGTAACATTCTCTTTACTAATGACTTGACTTTGGATGCCCTACTACTGATCAACTATTATTCGCTTAGGTTTTAAGCGGTTCGCCGCTGCGATAGGATTTGACTTTAGAGATGCCAAACAATTTTATGGTCTGTCCGATTTAAAAAATTACAAGAAAGTCCAAGTGACAAATGCGGTAAATAGTGCATTCACAATGAATGTTGTTAGCAAGTTTATCTTAGAAAAATACAAAGTAAAGCTCAACTGCCAAGTAGGGGAATAATAGATTTGAAAACAGTATTTCGAACTCAAAAGTATGCTGAAATAAGTAGCTGATAGCTATTATTTTGTAGCTATTATCTTTTTTAAGTATTTGATATATAGAATGTTAGATACTAATTTAGCCAAATTAATAGAACAAACTAATTCTGTGTTAGCACTTACTTTTAAATAATATCAAAATAGAGCCTGATGATTTTTTAAATAGCGTCCGATTCCTCAATATCGCCAGAATGGAGGCTATTCACATTTGAAAATGGCGAACATATTGATATTCAGTAATATGTTCTTTTTGTATTACTTGTCTTTTGAGTAGTATGTAACACTAAATTCTAAGGAGTACACAAATTTTGATCAAGAATTAGCTCAAAATTCTTTGCCATTTGGGAGAAAAAGGTTTTGCCAACCCCAAGTCCCGTTTTAAACATGCCCAAGCGATGATTGTGAATGCCGTTGTGGCTATTTTATCTTTTCGGATAAGGTGTTCGAGTTCTTTGGGCTGTTTTTTTCAGAAAAACGCCTAGCTCTGTGACAAAAATATAGGCTGCCGTATCTGCCATTAACAAATTACTTATCCTCTGAGCATCTTTTTAGTTGGTTTTTGCGGATGTTGAACCCTTTGGGTTTCATTTGTTTAAACCGCACGGGGGCTCCAATACATTCAATTTGAAAACGTTTCTTGTAATACAGACATGCCATTCACCCGACCTCTACATTTGTCAATAGGTAAATCGGCTTTTCGTATTTTTTATCATGCCACCAACCGGCCTTGATTCCCTCCACGGCACTTTCTACGAAAACGTGCTGATGCCATTCAATAGCTTTCAGTGAACTTATCTTTGCTATCTCGCCATCACAATCAATCAATCAAGCGGTCGGAAGAGATACGAAGGACAAACTCCCATGAATTCTATTGACATACATTCCGTACATTCAAACCATCGAATTCCCAGTCACCCAAGAGAATAACCCGGCACCTTTGCGGGCAAGATTCAGTCAACACACGTAAAACGTCAACGTGCATCTGCTCAGAAAAATACCCTTTTAGACCCTTTTTGACCACCCAAAGCAAAGGAATCGGCTTACTTTTCCATAGAACCGATACGATCAGAGCCGTGTGGGATACGCCTATCTGTGAGCCATCTATGATAAATATTAATTCACCTGTTTGGCAAAACTGGCTAAGAAAGTATTTCGCCAAAGCAAAAAAAGGTATCACAGTCTACCCATTTCTGTTTTAAACATCGTTTTTTGTTTTGCAAAAGGCGGTTGACTTTTTCAGTAGAACGCTTCTCACAGGTATGACAGATACTTTTTACGCTACAACTCTTGCTTTGAATACAACCGTAGATCAGGCTCACTATTTGTTGCCGCCGCCTTAGTGAATTATCGCCAAGCCGAGTAGGAGAGACACCAAGTAAAAATTTCCCAATTTTTTTGTAGAGGCTTTGGCTCATGGGAGGAAGAAGTTTTTGCGTCAGAAACACAAATTTCACCCTCCCATTCCTTCTTTCGATAAATCAAAGATAATTTCTACACTACATCCTTAAAAAACAAAAGGATTACAATTTTCAACTCCAAACCATCAGGAATAAAAAAAATAGGTAAATCCTGGCGAGGGTATTCTTTTCCTAATAAAAAATGGTGTTTTTGGAATGATTCAATTCAGCAGACCTGAATTTCAGGAAGTTAAGCATGTTGTGCAAAACAGAAAGTTAACCTGCTTGTAAGCTGACACCTAAATCCTAAAAAACTTAAACCCGAAGAGACAACTTTATGAATTGGCAACAGGCAATTGATCCCTTCAACAACATTGTCCTTTCAGCTTTGCTGGCGGTCGTCCCGATTCTATTTATCTTCTGGGCCTTGATCATTCAGAAAATGAAGGGGTATCAGGCGAGTTTACTTGCTACTATTCTGGCTATACTCATTGCGATTACGGCCTACGGCATGCCGGTGAAATTAGCCTTACTTTCCACCGCAAATGGGGCATTGTACGGGGTATTTCCAATCTGCTGGATTATCATCACCGCTGTCTTTCTATTTAATATCACCGTAAAAAGCGGTCAATTTGAGATCATAAAGCACTACATGGCCTCTATTACCTCCGACCGAAGACTTCAGGCATTGTTAATCGCCTTTGCATTTGGTTCTTTTCTGGAAGGAATGGCTGGCTTTGGGGCACCCGTTGCCATAACGGCTGCCATGTTGGTAGGTTTGGGTTTTAATCCGTTGTATGCCGCCGGCATTTGCCTGATTGCCAATACCGCTCCGGTTGCCTTTGGGTCCGTAGGTATACCCATTGTGGTAGCCTCCCAAGTGACGTCCATTCCGGAAATGGCCATTTCGCAAATGGTGGGGCGCACCCTTCCAATCCTTTCGGTACTACTCCCCTTTTATCTGGTTGTGATTATAGCCGGGTTCAGAAAAGCAAAGGAGGTTTTACCAGCGATCATTGTGGCCGGGGTTTCCTTTGCCTTTTTGCAATGGTTTTCTTCTAATACTCTCGGGCCGGCGCTGCCTGATGTTATAGCCGGTTTAGGATCTATCGTGAGTTTGGTAGTATTATTCAGATTTTGGAAGCCCAAGAGCATCTGGCGTTTCGAAAACGAGCCCGCCCCGACACTTTCTACTGATATATACTATACACCTGGGCAGATTATCCGGGCTTTGTCGCCGTTTATTTTATTAACCATCGTCATTATTGCCTGGGGTTTGAAACCAATCAAAGATGTATTCAATGCCGTTGGGCAGGTGCAATTTGCGTTTCCCGGACTTCATAATGTGATCATTGATACCAGCGGCAACGCATTACCCCACCTGTTCAAATTCAATTATTTATCGGCTACTGGCACGGCCATTTTACTTTCGGCCCTTATCTCCGTTCCCTTGGTTGGGCTCAGCTATCGCGAGGCGGGTAAGGTATTCATTCAGACTATCCGACAGCTCACTTTTCCGATTATTACCATCGCCGCCGTATTGGGGTTTGCCTATATCGTCAACGATTCGGGTATTAGCCTTACCATGGCCGAGGCCCTGGCCAATACGGGCGTTCTGTTCCCCTTCTTTGCGCCCATGCTGGGTTGGCTGGGAGTATTCATCACGGGTTCTGATACCTCGGCCAATGCATTATTCGGCAAATTACAGGCTTCTACCGCTACTTCCCTTGGTATTGACCCCGTAGTCACCGTTTCGGCCAATGTATCGGGGGGAGTGATTGGTAAGATGATTTCGCCGCAGTCTATTGCAGTAGCCGCCGCCGCGGGTAATCTGGTAGGGAAAGAGTCGGAACTGTTCCGGTTTACGGTGAAGCATAGCTTTTATATGCTCATTTTCGTCTGTTTCATCTCTTTGGCCCAAGCCTACGTATTCAGCTGGATTATTCCAAGCTACCAGATGATCGTCGCTAACGCGACTCAGGTTGTCCCTGATTTTACCGTGGGCTATGTGTATTTGACGGTGTTGGTGGCTGTGCTGGTAGCCTTTGTATCGGCTATTCGAATTATTAATAGAAAGAAAATAGTTTCAGAGATTTAAAAATAGAAGTATGTCAGTTTTAGTGAACCTGTCAAGCTGAGAGGAGCGGCCGTCGCTACGGTCGAAGCCCTCTGGTGTGCGGGCTTCGACCGCCAGGCGGCCCTGTCCGCTCAACCTGACATTGACCTAATAACCTACTTACATGAACGTCGGACTTTTTTTGCCGGGACAACTCAACAGAATTAGTTGACTCATTAACCACAAACCTAATTATGCGTCATTCTTTACCCAAAACCAGTTTACTGTTGCTGTTCATTTTTCTGCTAACCGACGGTTCGTTGGCCATTGCTCAGATGAAACCAGGACAGAAAGAATACATGATACTGATTTATCACAAACTCAATCCAGGGCTGACCATTCAGGATGCGTTGCTCGTAGAGCGTGAGTGGAAAAAGATTAATCAGGCCGCGGTAGATGAAGGAAATCTAATAGGCTGGTACATGACCGTGAAGCAATTTACGTCCAACCCGAATCAGGCAGAATATGACTACGTGACTCGGATCGTTTCGCCGGAAATGGCCATAAAAGGAGCCTCGCCCGAAGCGCTGGCCCGCATCTACGGCGATAGTGTACAGGTGAAAATGGCCGACCTGCAAAAGCGGGATCGTATGACCGCCCCGGTCGTTAAAATCGAAATCTGGGAAATAACCGACGGCACGTTCTCCCCCAACTTTGCCCCCGATAATACGCAGCTGATGGTGGTGGATCGTATTAAACGCCGGACGCCGGGCGCGGACTATGAAGGACTGGTGGGGCAGGTAAAGAAACTGGCCGAAGAACGCATTAAACAGAATAACTTGACGGGCTGGGACTTCTCATCGCTGGTGATTCCTAACGGCAGTGAGAAGGGATACGAATTTAGCATTGCCCAGTACGTTACCAGTCTGGGTACCATTGCCGATCCGGTACTGGTCAGTTCGGATAAACCCATCATGGCAGCTCCCGCCTACAAACAACTCCGCAAGCAAATGGACCAAACCTTTGACGTTGTGCGGCAGGAAGTGTACCGGTTTATGGAATACACCGCACCGAAAAGTCATTAATAAGACCTGTTTTTTGATTTCGAATATTAGGAAAACAACTACCTCCATGAACGTCGGACTTTTTATACCGTGTTACGTCAACCAGTTTTATCCCAATGCCGCGCGGGCTACCCTGGAATTACTCAAAAAAACCGGCGTCAATGTTGGGTACCCTACCAAGCAAATCTGTTGCGGGCAACCGATGGCCAATTCGGGGTTTGAGCATCTGGCCCAGGACTGTAACAATACCTTCATCGAGAACTTTGCTTCGTTTGATTACATCGTCGGCCCCTCGGCCAGTTGCATCCTACACCTCAAAGACCATCTCCATTCGGATACGCAGGAGGACAAAGCCACCGAAATGCGGGGAAAGGTATACGAGTTGGTTGAGTTTCTGACGGATGTTCTCAAGATCGAATCGCTCGATGCCACATTCCCCCATAAGGTAGGGTTGCACCATAGCTGCCACGGGCTGCGGGGGCTCCACCTGGCCCAGATGAGCGAACTCAATGCTCCCGATTTTTCAAAACCGCAAAAGCTATTGGCGATGGTAAAAGGGTTAGAACAGGTACCCCTGGATCGCTGCGATGAATGCTGCGGATTTGGCGGCGTATTTAGTGTTTCGGAAGAAGCCGTATCGGTCAAGATGGGAAAGGATCGGGTGCGGGATCATACCCGCAACGGAGCGGAATACATTACCTCGTCCGACCTTTCTTGCCTGATGCACATGGAAGGTATCCTGCACCGAAATAACGGTAATGTCAAGGTCATTCATATTTCAGAAATATTAAATGCAACGCTATGAGTCAGCCTACAACCAAAGATCACGCCGCCCTGGCCGAAGCCTTTATCAAAGATGAGGAACGGGTAGACTGGCACGACGGTGCGCTGTGGTACATCCGTGAGAAGCGCGACATCGCCTCCAAAGGCATTCCGGAGTGGGAAGATCTTCGGGAGGCCGCTTCCCAGATCAAAAGCAACGTCATTTCTAATCTGCACGAGTACCTTTTGCAGTTTGAAGCCAACCTCAAAAAGAACGGTATCACGGTGCATTGGGCCGATACGCCCGAAGAGCACAACGAAATCGTGTACGCTATTCTGAAAGCAAAGGAGATCGATCAGATGGTGAAGAGTAAGTCTATGCTTACCGAAGAATGTGGCCTGAATGAGTACCTCGAAGAGCGCGGTATTGGCGTCATCAACTCCGATTTGGGCGAGTACATTCAGCAGTTAGATAATGAACCACCGAGTCATATCGTACTGCCGTGCATCCATAAGCGAAAGGAAGAAATCGGGGAACTGTTTCACGAGCATTTGGGTACCGAAAAAGGCTTGTCGGACCCCACGCAGTTGACGCGGGTAGCCCGCAAACACCTCCGTAATGTGTTTATGACCCGCCGCGCCGCCTTGACGGGCGTCAACTTCGCGGTAGCCGAAACCGGCGAGTACGTAGTATGTACCAACGAGGGTAATGCCGACATGGGCGCGCACCTGTCGGAGGTACAGATTGCCTCGATGGGGCTGGAAAAGATCATCCCGCAGAAAAAACACCTTGGCGTTTTCCTGCGCTTACTGGCCAGATCCGCTACTGGACAGCCTATCACCATTTATTCTAGTCACTACAAAAAGCCCCGCGAAGGGCAGGAGATGCATCTGATTCTGGTGAATGCCGGTCGGACGCGGCAGTTGGGCCGGAAGGATTTTCAGGATTCGCTGAAATGCATCAAGTGCGGGGCCTGCATGAATACCTGTCCCGTGTACCGCAAAAGCGGGGGACTGAGTTACCACAATACTATTTCCGGGCCCATTGGGGCTATTCTGGCCCCGAACCTGGACATGAAACGGCACGCGGACTTGCCCTTTGCGTCTACGCTCTGCGGGTCCTGCTCCAATGTGTGTCCCGTCAAAATCAACATCCACGACCAACTGTACAAATGGCGGCAGGAGATTGTGAAAGAAGGCTACGCCACGAATACCAAAGTATTTGGCATGAAGGCTATGGCCTGGACCTTATCTTCGTCCGATAAACTAGCAACCGCAGGTAGGGCGGGACGGTGGTTTATGCAGAATGTACCCTTTGTGGTAAACAATAAACTCAACCCCTGGTACAAGCAGCGCGATATGCCCGAAGGCCCCAAAGAGTCTTTTACGGAATGGTATATTAAAAACGAACAGAACAAACCAGACTAAGCCTATGACAACCCGGGAAAAAATACTGGGAGAAGTGTTGCAAAACCAACCCTCTTCGCTGCCGTTACCCGATATTTCACGATTCAGGGGAGAGAAGCAGGACGTTGTTCAGAAATACAAAACCGTCTTTGAAAGCATCGGGGGCAAAGTATTTTTGGTGGAAAATGTAGAGGCTATAAAGGTCCTGATAAAACAGCACTACGACACCGGAAAACGCATCGCTACCACGTTACCCGAGATGACCGATGTTTTTGAACGGATCATTCCGAACGTGGAGCCGTACACGTACGAAGATGTTGAACTGGCGATCATAAACGCGCATTTTTCGGTGGCCGAAAACGGGGCCGTGTGGCTGTCCGATGAAGTCATGGGCCAACGTGTCATTCCGTACATCTGTCAGCACCTGGGGGTGGTAGTACGCGCCGAGAGCATCGTACCCACCCTGCACGAAGCCTACGATATCATCGGCGAAGGTACCTACGGTTTCGGCGGATTCATCGCCGGCCCTTCCAAAACCGCCGACATCGAACAAGCCCTGGTGCTAGGTGCCCACGGTCCGCTGTCGATGGCGGTGTTTATTTTGGAGTAAAGACCGTTGGTTTGCGACCGGGACACGCTGTTGCGAACCCATGAGACGCGTGACTACGTATTCCACTCTGTTCGCGTTAAAAACGTAAACGAGCAAAAGCATCTAGGGTTCGCGTCGCAGACGCAAACCAGCTGTAACATTGTCTTTCTACTTCTACTGCTGACCGTTAACCTGAAATGTATCAACCCAGCAAAAAATGAATAACACAATGCACATAAACGGAAACCTCCAACAAGAGTACATCGACATATACACCCCCGAGGCTCTAAACGCCCTAGAAGCTTTAGCGCCCTTCAACAAAGAAATCAAAGAAGCCATGAAGGCCCGCATCGAGCGACGGTCCCAACGGGCGGAGCAGAAACAGCGCATCACCTTCTTGGACCCGGAAAGTACCATTCCGCGGACAGGCATCAAGGTACAGGATGCGCGGGACGGAAAATTTGAAGGAGCGGTGATTCCGGCTGATCTGCAACGCCAGTGGATACAAGGCACCGGCCCCGCCGCCAAGCCCAATGCCCCACTCGAAAGCAGCATTAGGAATGTAGCCTATGCCTTGTTATCGGGGGCCGACGGCTGGATGTTCGATGGGGAAGATGCCCTGGGGCAGATCGACAGCATGTCGCTGGACAACCAGCGGAATCTCAAACTATCCATCAAAAAAGATCCCGTATTCCTGCAAGCCGCCGAAAAAGTGGCGGATGAAATGAACAACTGGGCGCTGGGTTTCTTTGGAAGAAAAATCGTTACCGACTGGCAGAAGCAACTGGACTTTACCACCATTATTTTCCGGGCACGGGGCCTGCACCTCGACGACCGTCACATCCGTGATGCCGACGGAGTAGCCATGGCGGCCTCCATTGTGGATGCTACCCTGTACGTAGTCAATAACTACCAGGAACTCCATAATAAAGGAGTTTCTGTGGTACTCTACCTGCCTAAAATCCAGACCGCCGGGGAGGCGGCTCTATGGAATGATCTAATGTCGGCCTTGGAAACGCACCTAGACCTTTCCGTAGGTACCATCAAGGTGTACGTACTGGTGGAGCAACTGGAAGCTACCCATCAATTGACGGAAATCCGGGCGGCTTTGGGTAAACATTTTGTGGGCTACAATACCGGGCGCTGGGATTATATCAACAGCGTATCCGATGCAATGGCCTGGGATGAAAACTTCATCAACCCCGACATCGAGGCTATTACCATGACCTACGGGTACATGCGCAACTACGAAAACCGGGTGCGCTGTGCGGTCAATACGCCGGACATTAACGGTAACTTTGCCTTGTGGCAGGGCGGCATGGAACCCAACATCCCCGTGGGCTCAGCGGAGGGCGTAGCTGCAAGCATGAAAAAAGCCGTGGCCGGGGCCGAGCGCGAGCAGCGCGAAGGCGCGAGCGGCAAGTGGGTGGCGCACTGGAAAATGGTGCATATCGTCCGTCCCGTTTGGCAAAAATTAGGGGAGGCCAATCAGGCCGGACGCGCGTTTCCGAGGCTGACCTATACCCAGGCCGATGCCGATGGATTAATCTTAATCGAAGACGCCCCCACCACCATCCGGGGTGCTCGCAACCTGCTGTCGGTGGCGCTGCAGTACGGCAATGCCTTTGGGCAAGGTATGCAGGCCGCCGCCCTCAAGGCCGCCGACTTCTTTGGCAATGACGATATCCTGTATCTGATGGAAGACATGGCCACGGGCGAAATCCGCCTCAGTATCCTGTGGGAGTGGGTACACAAAGGCGCTACCCTCACCGAAGACGATCCCGACACGGGCATACAAATTGGTGATATTTTTACCGTTGAGCTGTTTAATAAGATGGTAGCGGAGGAATACGAAAAACTCCTGAACGCCCGCAGCAAAGACGTCTTCGACGACTCCAAAACCACCACCCTGCCCATTTCCAGGGGGATTGTCCTCACCTACGTACTCAGCGAGCAGAAATTTCCCTGGTTTATTGATTTCTTGAATATTAACCTGAATACTACCGATTTGGATGAGGCGAAACGGAGGATTGAGTTGTATGGGAAGCGGTTTGTTGGTGAGGGGGTGAGGGTTACGGAGAATTTGGATTTCTTGGGGTAAAGTAAATAAACTTTTGCTATTGTTCTCGGCTGTGTGGCTCGGCTAGGGTTAGTCGGAGTGCCCACTTTGGTCGAAAGCATTTTATCTGATAAAGCCTACTTCCTGATTGCTCTCGAAAATGAGCGGCGGATAGAACTTACTTTTGAAAACTCCTGCCGATACGACCTGCTCCGCTGGGTGAAAGCCGTTAAAACGATGAGTACTTTTTTTAAAATCATAGGCAGTATCAAGGTAACCGTGATTCCTGATCGGGTTTTGTACCCAATCCCGAAGCGGGATATTGACCTAGCCAACATAATTATTACCCAAAACCCGAGCTATTAAACTTTATAAATTACCACTTAACCACGCTCAGTACCCGTCCGTTGTAATAATAGAATGTTAGAATGACTGATTGGTGACTCGGGCAATTATTGACTATGCTGCGTAGAATTTTATATCCAATTTTTATATTTTCCTGTTTTTTGTTCCTGCTTAACTGTGCGGGAGGGAAAGTGAAGAAAGTCGCTTCCCGTGATTACCCTGTTATAAATCCTGCCGCTAAGGAAGTGACAGCATTGGCGCATGGTGAGGAGTTGTTCGAAGCGAATTGCGCCTCCTGCCATGCTTTAGAAAATGCCGGTATTGGCCCCCGGCTAGGGGGCATTACTAAGGTGTGGTCGGAAGAGCAGTTGCTTGCTTATATTCAAAATCCCGCCAAAGTTATCGAAGCGGGGAATGCACGGGCGGTTGCACAATATGAAAAATACAAGTTGATGATGCCCGCCTTCGATTACCTTAAACCGGAGGAAATCCGTTCGATCATCACCTACATATCCCAGGAAACGAAATCCAAAAATATCGAACCTTTGGCGGTAACAACGACTACCCAGAAAATCGAAGCGGTACGCTATGCTCCCATGATTGAACCCAGTAAATTACGGATCGAGTTGGAAGAATTTGTGACCATTCCCGCATCCAGCGTGAAGCTACCCCGCACCCGCATTACCACGATGCGCGCCCATCCTTCCGGCGACGGTACCCTTTTCGTCAGCGATCAGAACGGACTTATCTACCGAATTAACGGCGGAAAGATCAACACATTTCTGGACGTTCGACCCCTGATCGATAATTTCACCACCGCGCCCGGCCTGGGAACGGGACTCGGTAGCTTTACTTTCCATCCCGATTATCTGAACAACGGTCTGATTTACATGACCTACACCGAAAAACCTACCGGCAAATCTGCCGATTATTTCTACGCCGATTCAATAAAGGTAGCCCTGCAGTGGGTAGTATCGGAATGGAAAATGAAGGATGTCAGGAGTCCGGTATGTGAGGGTACCAGTCGTGAATTGCTGCGGATCAATGTACCGAATGTAGTCCACGGTACCCAGGACATTGATTTTGTGCCGGGCTTGAAACAAGGCGATCCTGACTACGGCATGTTGTACATCGGTACCGGTGATGGCGGTTCCACGATTAGCAAACATCCTGAACTCCCGCATAACCTGCGCTCCCTGCTGGGTACCATCATCCGCATCAACCCTTTGGGTATTAACAGCCCGAATGGTAAGTACGGTATCCCGGCCGACAATCCCTTCTACAATAACCCCGACCCGAGAGTACGGAAGGAAATCTGGGCCTATGGATTCCGTAACCCGCACCGTCTGGCTTGGTGGAATTCGCCATCGGGTATGAAAATGTTCGAAGGCGAAGTAGGTGAAAATGCCGTGGAGGAGATCAATCTGGTTGAGAAAGGCCAGGATTACGGCTGGAATGTAAGGGAAGGCGATTACGCTGTTTCGTATAAAAATCTATCTACTCCGAAACCCGTGCCCGCCGGAGAGGCCGGGTCGTACGTAGCTCCTTTTGCCCAGTACGATCATGCCGACGGTAACGCCATCAGCGGTGGTTACGTCTACGAGGGGCTACTTAAAACCTTACAAGACAAATATGTTTTCAGCGATATTATCCGGGGGCGGTTGTGGTACCTGGATCTCAGCCACGGCCTGACCGACCACACAATTTACGAGCTCTTTGTGCAACAGAACGGCTTGCCCGTCACGATGAAAGAACTATCCCCCACCCCGCGCCTCGACCTGAGAATTACCTACGATCCCTTCAAAAAAGAGATGTACCTGATAACGAAAGGCGACGGGAAGGTCAGGAAGATTGTGAAGGCGTACCTTACTCCCTAGCCTG
>JBDNFP010000080.1:0-2438 GCA_041689775.1 Spirosomataceae bacterium | reverse complement strand
TCACGATGAAAGAACTATCCCCCACCCCGCGCCTCGACCTGAGAATTACCTACGATCCCTTCAAAAAAGAGATGTACCTGATAACGAAAGGCGACGGGAAGGTCAGGAAGATTGTGAAGGCGTACCTTACTCCCTAGCCTGTTGTTCCCTTTTTCATTGTGGCGGGGTCGTCGATAGGTAAAATGAGAGGGATGAGCGATTTTTCGCTTAGCCTAATTTCAAATCAGGTGAAGCGAAAAATCGCTTCACCTGCTCATGCAGCTGCACGCGCATGTCTTCGTCCAGCCCATGGTTTTTGATGGCCACAAACCCAATGGTATTGAAAGCCGCTCCCAGATCGGCCACAAATTGTTATTTACTGGCCGGGTAAAGTCGATCAGATCCAGCGGTACTTCGTTTACTGATTCGTTATTGACAGTCATTTTTTTGCATAAGTAGAAGACAAACGATTGTCTATGCAACTATTTAGCCCAAAGAGATTTATCAACCTTGGTTTTGGGTAGTTTAAGCATCGATACGCTACTCAACCTGTTCCTGAGGCATAAAAATAGCTTTGTTATTTTCAAAGAAGGCTTTGGCGGAGGTATATTCTTCACCCGTGATATTTTTATAATCATCCGAATAGGTATCCGTCCAGCCCAGCTTGATAATGTTGTAGAATTCCATGAGAGAATCCACCATCCATTCGGGTAGATTATAGCTCAGTAACCCCGATCGAATATCTTTTTCTGGCGCATCTACATAGGTAATTTTGCGTCCAAAGACGTCTGACATGATTCCGGCGAGTTCATCACTGGTGTAGGTCATGCCGCTTAGTTCGTAGGTTTTACCAAAATGATCATCAGAAGTGAGTACAATAGCCGCTATTTTACCCAAATCATCTACGTCGAGTTGAGCCAATCGGGCATCTCCCAAAGGAAGGTGGTAGGCATCCTGATTTTTTATCGTGTAGCTGTTGGCACTGATAAAATTTTGCAAAAAACTATGAGGCCGCAAAATTGTCCAGGAGAGCCCCGATTCTTTTACTACTCCTTCGGAAGCACCAGCCCAGCGGGCCATCACGATAGAGCCATTCACATCGGCACCGGCGGCTGTGCTTCTCACAATTTGTTTGAGGTTGTGCTTATGCGCGGCATCCACCACGAGCTGGGTAATTTGGTCGGGATCTTGCATCAGGGGCGTGACCAGAAAAACCCGGTCTTTGCCTTTCATCGCTTTATCGAGGGTTTCGGGGTCGGTGAAGTCAAGTAGGACAGGTTCTGCGTAGGCCTCCACTTTCGGGATGTCTTTGTCTGAACGAACGGCAGCAAATACTTTAACGTTTTTGTTCTTAAGATTCTTCAATACAGCTGAGCCAATTGTTCCGGTAGAACCGATAACGAGAATGTTTTCCACGTTGAATAAATTGGATAAGGATTATAAAAAGTAAGAGGAAATTTAAGAGTAATGGCCTTACAACGCATGAGACAGGGATTAAACGAGTAAGAGAAAGTCAAAAGTCCGGATTCGCCTTCCCTTGTGAACGGGTATTTTCGAATTCCAATTTACTATTTATCCATAGCTTTACGGGGGTTAAAATGAATTTACTTTTAAAAAAGTACTAAAAAAGAGGCAAAAAATCACCTTTTCCCCCTCCTTGCTAATAAAAACGATGCGAGTTTATATTCATACTTATTCCAATTGATTTTGTGCCGGGTTTGAAAGATGGCGATTCCACGATTAGTAAACATCCTGAACTCCCGCATAACCTGCACTCCCTGCTGGGTACCATCATCCGCATCAATCCTCTGGGTATTAACAGCCCGAATGGTAAGTACGGTATCCCGGCTGACAACCCATTTTATAGTAACCCCGACCCGAGAGTACAGAAGGAGATCTGGGCCTATGGATTCCGCAAACCGCACCGACTCGCGTGGTGGGATTCGCCACGGGGCATGAAAATAGTCAAAGTCGAGGTAGGCGAAAATGCCGTGGAGGAGATCAATCTGGTTGAGAAAGGCCAGGATTATGGCTGGAATGTGAGGGAAGGCGATTACGCTGTTTCGTATAATAATATGGCTACTCCGAATCCCGTACCCGCCGGAGAGGCCGGGGCGTACGTAGCTCCTTTTGCCCAGTACGATCGTACCGACGGCAACGCCATCAGCGGTGGTTACGTCTACGAGGGGCTACTCAAAACCTTACAAGACAAATATGTTTTCAGCGATATTATCCGGGGGCGGTTGTCCTGGACCTTAGCCACGGCCTGACCGACCACACAATTTACGAATTCTTCGTGCAACAGAACGGCTTGCTCATCACGATGAAAGAACTATCCCCCACCCCGCGCCTCGACCTGAGAATTACCTACGATCCCTTCAAAAAAGAGATGTACCTGATAACGAAAGGCGACGGGAAGGTCAGGAAGATTGTGAAGGCGTACCTTACTCCCTAGCCTG
>JBDNFP010000079.1:0-9271 GCA_041689775.1 Spirosomataceae bacterium | reverse complement strand
TTGAGGTAATGAAGTCTGATATTAATCATATTCATTTCTTAATTCGTTACATTCCTCGTTGGTCTATTTCACAATTAGTTCGTAGGTTAAAACAAGAATCTACTCGTCAAATATGGTTGTTACATTCTACATCACTTCGTGAAGAATATTGGTACAAAGATATGTTTTGGAGTGATGGTTATTTCGTTTGTTCTATTGGTGAAGGGCTGGTTTTTTGGGCTAAAATCAGTTTTACCTCTTCACAAAATGCTCCGTTATACTTCGCGTACCAAGGGTCACTTTGATCAGGTAAGGTCCGGCGGGGAGAGTTTTGAGGTCAAGCTTGGCCGTGAGGTAAATACCCTCTTCGGCCATGGGTTGGGTCAGAATTATTACTCCGTTCATCGAGAGAATTGATACCCTTGGGTTCGATCCTTGCCTGGGCTTTCGAAAGGCAACGGCAACCACTTCGTGGGAGGGGTTTGGATACACAACCATAGTACTTAGGGTGTCACTCAAATCGCTGATTCCTACCGGAAGAGCAGCTGGGGTATTCTCAAGTTGTACTACGACGGTAGGGGTTTCGGCCCGGCAGCCACTATTCTCCACAATAACTTTGTATTCTCCGTCCTGCCCGACCGTTAAAATTCCGGTAGCATCTTTCCCGATTAGTTTTGAATTGCGGTACCATTCGTACAGGTTTCCCTTGGCATAACTTACTCTGAACGTAAGACTGTCTCCCTGCCGGATACGCGTAGATTCGGAAGGAGTAATGGTCGCCGCCACATTGACCCGTTGAACCAACACATCCTTTGATTTTTCCAGGCAGGTGCCATTTCGTACTTCCACTGAATAGTGGCCGGGGTTCAAGGCCGGAAACGATGTTCCGGTAGCTCCGGTGACTAGATTATTGTCAAAGTACCAGGTGTAGGTAGCTCCTGTTTGGGAGGCCACGTTCAGGTTGGCGGGGTTACCGTTGCAAATGGTAGCACTTACGGCCGGGGTAACGGTGGCGTTAGCCGACTTTATTTCTAGCTCAGTGCCGGAAGATACTGCCGAGCAGCCCTGAAAATTAATTACTACCCGGTAGCTGCCGCTTTGGGTAGCCTGGTGTCGGGAAGAGGTGGCGCCTTCAACGGGTGTACCATTTAATAACCATTGGTATTGGTACCCCGATCCACCATTGGCCGTCAGCTCCGTACCCTCGTTGTTACAAACCAGCAGTTTCGTTCCTTGTATAATTGAAGCAAATAGATTGGTGGATCTTACGTTGATTACTTTTGATTGAGCACTGCACCCTTGATTACTCACTCGTACGGAGTATTGTCCGGTACTGGTTGTATTCAGCGTTCGGTCACTTCCTTTCTTCACCAGCGTACCATTCAGAAACCATTCGTAGGTAAAACTACTACCGGCTTTGGCCGTAAGGGTGAGAGTCTGCCCGGCACAAAGAGTAGTATCCTGCGTGGGGCTGATAGTAACGGCTGATTCGCAGTCGGTTGATTCTATCCCGCTGGCAATGAGTGAAAAAGGTTGGCGGTTATTTTTTAGAAGGTTTTTATGCGACACCGTTACGATATAAGTGCGCCCTTTCAAAGGGTTTGGTATGTATATCTGCTCTACATTATCCCGTATATTGTCTCCCGTTTTTGCCGCCTGTGCAGGAGCCGCCGGATCAAGAACCCACGGTTGGTAGGCATTAAATCTTTCCTGAATTTTCAGATCAAGGTCATTAATAAGTTTAGGACTCCGACTATCAACGTTCCGGTTACTGACCGTGGTTGGCAATCCTTCGGGGTCGGTCCAGCAGATGGTGACCATCAGAGGTTCATTACCGGCTGCTATAACAGGAAGTGTGATGCTACTATCCCGTTGTAGTACCTGTTCCGTTAAAAGGTGGCTGCCATTCTGGTTTAGTACTACCTGGGCGGCTTTTTCGGTATTAAGTAATCCCCAGCCGTATTCGTAACTGGGGGCGGTGATGCCGGTGGGTTTATTTGCGGTGTGGAGTGCTAAGCCTTTCAGGGTAGAAGCAAGCATGAAAAATCCCTTTTGCTGGTAGTATAATTCTTGTACTAGCAGTAATGATCCTGAAACGTTAGCGCTGGCCATTGAGGTACCGGAAAGCACGCCGTAGGCATCTACATCGGTGCCGATACTCGAAAGAACGTTGGTTCCGATACCCAGCAGGTCAGGTTTGATCCTTCCGTCGTCGGTAGGTCCCCAGCCGCTGTACGGTGATACCTTAAAACTACCCGAATCCGGGTCGGCGGATCCGATAGTTAGTACATTCTTGGCGTTAGCTTCACCCGGAATAATGTCGTAGCTGGCGTTTCGGCTGCGGGCGATGGTACTTTGGGAAGTGGTATTTTTGAGGAAGTACTTTGTTCCGGCCGGAGGGCCGTTTTCGCTTCGCTTATTGTCGGCCGAGCGAACCATCAGGAAATAAGGGAAATTATGGGTAATGCGGTCTATTTCGCTGACGGCATCATCGTAAAAACCGAAACGGTAGTCCAGCTCACCGTGTACAGAAGGCGTTCCCCACCATTCCCATTTGTCATCATTAGAAGTACCCGGACGTGCTGTATTGAGTACCCATCCACTTAAGGGCCCGTAGGCGTGGTTAGATATGAGTAAAGTAGGAGCCTGTACCGTAATTTCGCTGAGGTCGTTGGTGAAATCCCATGCCTTCAAGTTGGCACCGAAGGCCATGCCGCGGGCATTCTGATAGACCCCTTTACCCACCATGATACCTGCCATGTGGGTAGCGTGGTCATTGGCGGATTGGGAGGTAGGCAAATCATTCTGTTGAACCTTTCCGGTTAATTCGCGGTGATCAGGTCGGGCTTTGCCGCCGTCCCAAAGGGCAATTTTGTTGCGAATGGCAGGGTTGCCACCATTCAGGTTTAACCCCAAAGAACCTCCCGTGTACAGGGCATCCGTGCGGGTAGCTAGTGAAATAGGTGAGCTGTGGGTTGAATAGTACACCGGTTCACCAAGAGCATCCGTGCGTTGCAGGATGAGTACTTGGTTATTCCCTCGGTTTATTTGTAAGGGCCATCCTTTTTGGGCTGCAAGTTGGTACGTTTTTTGAGACTCTCTTTGGTAATACTCACTTCGAGATGGGGTGGCATTGGTAAGTTGCTGAGCCCTGAGAGACGGGCACAAAGTACTTATAAAAATAAAAAGTAGTAATCGTACGCCGGTTGTGTGTGTATTCATCAAAGGAGGTGAAAATTTCTTTCTGATTCCTGTTAAACAGCGAATTACTAACAGCTAGTAGGGGTACCTAAACAGAGCAAAAATCGTACCGATAGCGCCCTTTTTGCTAGTGAAATAAGAAACATTTTAGGCCGTTTCCGTGATACGGATCCACCTATAAATATACACACAAGAAAGGAATTTTCCTTTCTTGTGTGTACTAATGCGCTAAGTTTGAGTATTAATCTAATATCTTATCGAGGGAAGAGGGTGAATTTTCTTTCACCTTTTTTTGAGAAGAAGCAGGAATGTAGCGCGTGAAAAAGCTGTTAATTTTCAAACTTATAACTCCTAACACCGCTTCCTTGAAAATACCCGCCGACATTTTGGATTGTCCGCGGGTACGATCGGTGAAAATGATGGGTACTTCGGTAATAGTAAAGTTATATTTCCAGGCTTTGAACTTCATTTCAATCTGAAAAGCATACCCCACAAATCTGATTTTATTGAGGTGAAGAGTTTCCAGAACAGACCGGTGGTAGCAGATAAAACCGGCCGTGGGATCCATAATGGGCATTCCGGTGATGAAACGAACGTAGTGACCCGCAAAATAGGACATCAGCACCCGGCCCATGGGCCAGTTGACAACGTTGACACCTTTGATGTAACGGGAGCCAATAGCAACGTCGTTATTTTGAGTGGTACAAGCTTCGTATAGTCGGGTCAGGTCTTCCGGGTTGTGCGAAAAATCGGCGTCCATCTCAAAAATGTAGTCATATCCTCGTTCCAGACCCCATTGAAACCCCCGGATGTAAGCAGTGCCAAGCCCCAACTTTCCCTTTCGTTCCAGTAAGTAAAGTTGCCGCGGGAATTCCTGTTGTAGCTCCTTTACTTTTTGCCCCGTACCATCCGGTGAGCCATCGTCTACAATGAGAACATGAAAGGTCTTTTGAAGGGTAAAAACCTTTCGGATTATAGCCTCAATATTCTCAATTTCGTTGTAAGTAGGTATGATTACGACAGAATCTGACACGATCGTTAAACGGCTTGGTTAGGGTTATACTAGAATAAAAAGTAGTAGTCACAGGCGAGATACTCCCATCACACGAGAAATATTGCCTCCACAAAAAATACTCCAAAGATTTTTGTAGAAAGAAAGTTAAAGATTTAAGGGTTTTTTCTTTTCCTTGGCTTCCATTTTTTTCTCAACTTGTTCATAAATGGCGGTTAGATAACTCGGGTGAGATGTGTAAAATGAATAACTTCTTTGATATAGTAAGGTATCTACTTTATATTTTGCCCAAATCTGCTTTTGTAATTCTCCGTACACTATGACCGACGAGTCGAGCGACCGGAGTTGCATATTCGTAGTCTTGGCTTCGGCAATGTGAATATCCGTTAAAATATTGACCATTTTCTCTTCCGAAATTAAATCTCCGGGTGGTTTTTCCTGCCCATCACAGGCCCACAGGCCGATAAAGAGGCTTGCTACGAGCAGAGTTCGTTGGAGTATGGTTGAGCTTTGCGGCATCATCTAAGCAAAATATCTATATTTGTCTACTATCTGTAACGCAGCAAAGGTCGTGAATCTTTTGTAAAACGGACTAATTCTTATGTTTCAAGATTTTTTAACTAAACTCCGGCAGTATGAGATCCGCATCAGAAAGGCGGTTAACAGCGAACGGCACGGTAATTTTCACTCCGTGTTTAAAGGGTCGGGGTTGGAGTTTGATGACCTGCGGTTGTATCAGTACGGAGACGATGTCCGGACCATTGATTGGAACACCTCGGCCAAGGGCCACGGAACCTACATCAAGATATTCAAGGAGGAGAAAGAGCAAACGGTTTTTTTTGTGGTGGACGTGAGTGCGTCCCAGCAGGTAGGTGATCAGGCTCGATTGAAAATAGACGCCACCAAGGAGATTTGTGGCGTATTGGCGCTGTCGGCCATTCAGGAAGCAAGTAGGGTGGGGCTCCTTTGTTTTTCGGATCAAAAAGAACGGTACATTCGTCCTTCGGACGGAATGAAACACGGGTACAGTCTGATTTCTGAATTATTTAAACTTAACCCGGAGTCACCACGGACTGACCTATCGGAGGCCATTTTGGTGACTCTAAACGTATTGAAGCGCCGCAGTCTGGTCTTTTTGATTTCAGACTTTATCGATAATGACTACGAGCATAACCTGAAAGCCCTGGCCCGCAAGCATGATCTGATCGTGATTCACGTGCATGATCAGCGGGAAACGAATCTACCCCGGTTGGGAATCATTCCGATATACGATGCTGAAAAACAAGCGAGAGTATGGGTGAATACGTCGTCGTCGCGGTATAGGTCAGAGATGTGGGAGCGTTTTCAACAACGAAGAGAAATGTTGGAACGCCTTTGCCGGCAAAACAAGGCCGACTACCTGTCGCTGGATGCCGGGGAAGATTATGTACCAGCCTTGATCCAACTTTTTCGGGTAAGGCGTTACGTGTACAATGGTGGGCGCTAAGCGAGAGAGTATCCGTAATAAGCCCGAAAATTCGTTATTTTGATGTTTATGTAGCTGTTGGCGATGTGCTTTTCTATTTGTCTGATCATCAAATCATTACAGTTAACTATAAGTAGCAGTTAGCTAATAGGTTGTTTGTTATTAGCTTTTTATGTCGCTGACTATACAATTTTTTGCACAAAATATTAATCATTAAGTACTAATGCATAATTAGTTTATATTATTAATTTAGTCAAATTACTGGCTAATATTCTCTATATCAAATATTTACAAAAAGGTAACAGCTACAAGCTAATAGGTATCAGCTACTTATTAGAGGCAAAATTAGTTTGTGTTGTTAATTCAGTTAGTCCCATTGCTACTATTTTCTATATCCAATATGTACAAAAAGCTAACTGCTGTGAGCTATTGGCTATCAGCTATTTATTTTTAATCTATTGAGTCAAATACTTCAATTTCTCCGCTTCATACTGTGCCTGTTTATTGGGTGGGGGCTACTGTCTCCTACCGCCGTACAAGGTCAAAAACGAAAGCCCAAAGGAGTTTTTTTGACGGATACCATAGAAACTGGAAAACCGTTTTCTTACTCGTTCAGCTTTTTGCACGATCCGGTCCAGGAAGTTTTTTTTCCTGATTCCAGCTTTTCTTTTTCTCCTTTTGAGGTTATTGATCAAGAGTTTTTTACTACCCGAACCGATTCGAGTGGGAGCCTGGATAGCACCGTGTATCGTATTATTTCGTTTGATGTTTCACCGACCCAGACGCTCAGCTTACCGGTTTATGTGCTGGCTGACGGAGATTGCACGGTGGCATACGCTGAGGTAGACACGGTGTTCTTACGGTTGTTATTACCGGTTAGTGCTCGGTTGGATACGCTATCGCTTCAGGCGGATACCAGGGTAGAGTTGCTGCTTCGCCAGTTTGATTATCCGGTATTTGTGGCAGTTCTATTATCAATCGGTCTCTTTGTAAGTCTGGTGTACTGGCTTTTTGGGCGGGGAATCATGAAGCAATGGAGGATGTTTCAGTTACAGCGCCGCCACAGTGATTTTGTCCGGAACTTCAATCGGCTCAATCGAAATGCCCGGGAAATAGATAGTACAGTGGAGGCGGAGAAAGCAGTGGTTATTTGGAAAAAATACCTTGAACGGGTTGAGAAGAAGCCTTTTACTACCTACACCACCCGAGAAATTCTGGATAATATACCAGATGAGGCATTGGAAAATGCCCTGAAAGAGATTGATCATATCATCTATGGGCAGGTAAAGTCGAATCAAATGGATGCGTCTCTTCAGGTATTGAAAAATATAGCACAGCGGAGTTATCGTCGGCGTAGGTTGGAAATTGCTCGTGCTGGTAAATCAAATAGTTAGATAATATTACATGGAACAGTGGCTATCATTGAAATGGTTTGGGTGGACCACTTTACTGTTATTTCAGTGGGCTCATCCCTACTTCCTGTACGCAATTCCGGCCATCATCATTTTGTTCTGGCTGCGTACGGCCTTCCACCGGAAATCTAAGCAGTTTCTGAATATTCCCTATGATGCTACGGGGGCCTCGGGTGACTGGATTACCCGGCTGCGGTACGTATTACCCATCTGTACCGCACTCGCCATGATGTGTATTTTGGTAGCTCTGGCCCGGCCGCAGATCGTGACCGAACGTACCGATCGCTTCTCGGAAGGAATTGATATTATATTGTTGATGGACGTATCCGACTCGATGCTCGAAAAAGACCTCCGGCCAGACCGCCTGACGGCGGCCAAGAAGGTGGCCCGGGAGTTTATTCGGGGCCGCCTTCAGGATCGTATCGGCATTATCATTTTTGCTGGGGAGGCTTATTCCCTTTGTCCTCTGACTACCGACTATGAGTTATTATATGGCTTTTTGGAAGATATCCGGTCGGATATGATCCGGACGGCGGGTACCGCCATTGGTAGTGCGTTGGCCGTTGGGGTTAATCGGATGCGGGATTCTAAAAGTCAGAGTAAGGTAGCCATCCTGATTAGTGACGGTGATAATACTTCTGGTAACTTAGATCCTATCACAGCCGCCCGGTTAGCCAAAGCTTTTGGGGTTCGGGTGTACACTATTGCGGTAGGGAGTGTTCGTCAACCCCTGAAAGCTGATTCGTTGAAAATAACCCAGGCGAAAGTAGACGAAGGAGAATTACAACAGATCGCCGTTGCCGGTGATGGCAAGTACTTTCGGGCTTCGGACAACAATGCTTTGAGCAGCGTTTTCGCCCAGATCAACAATCTGGAAAAAGTAAAGTTTCAAAACGTAATATTCCGGGAAGTAAAAGACTATTACCGCATTTATCTCTACTGGGCGGTATTCTTTTTACTGGTCGGCCTTGCCACAAAAAGTACGTTCATGAGTAATATTCTGGAAGATTAATGCTACGTTCTTACTATACGAAAGGTTTACTGGAAGCAGGGTTGGACGAAGTAGGCCGGGGCTGCCTGGCCGGACCGGTAGTAGCGGCGGCGGTGGTACTACCGGCCGACTACACTCATCCATTGCTCAATGATTCCAAGCAGCTCACCAAAAGCCAAAGGGAACTACTGCGGGATGAAATAACCCGTGATGCGCTTGGATGGGCTATCGCGGAGGTTTCAAACACTAAAATTGATGAAATAAATATATTGCAAGCGAGCTTTCTGGCCATGCACCGCGCCGTAGATCAGCTCGTGGTAATACCGGAACATTTGCTCGTGGACGGGAACCGCTTCGTACCCTATCCTATGATCCCGCATACTTGTATTGTCAAAGGAGATGCCCATTTTCTTTCCATTGCGGCGGCGTCAGTACTGGCTAAAACCTACCGGGATGATTTGATGGCGCAGCTTGCCGAAACGTTTCCGGAGTACGGCTGGGAGCACAACGTAGGGTATCCTACCCCGTATCACCGGCGCGCTATTAAGCTACACGGAAGTACCCCGTACCACCGGATGAGCTTTCGGTTGATCAAAGAGTAGGGCTATATTTTGGGCTGTTTGTAAAGCGGTACGGTACTACATGGTTCACCAAACATCAGAGTTTTTACCACGGGTTTGAGCAACCGGGTTATTTCTACGTAGGCCGCCGTTGGTACCGGATGTTTGCTGCACCCCTTTACTACTACCCGGCTATCCCGAAACTGCGCAATGTCGATGTTGCGGATAGCATCATAGAAAAGTTTATTCTCTAATTCGGCCAAGTTGCCAAAAACGAACGAATGTGCATGGGGTTCCAGCTTGACGGCTAATAACATGTACGCCCAGGTTGGTACGATAGCATCTTCACTACAAATGATGGCTACATTCTTACCTTCGTAGCTACTCCAATCGTGTGTTTTTAAGAATTCACGGAAATCTTTTTCCCGCAAGATCATACCCTGAAAAAGGTTGTCCTTCAAATCGTAGATCACCCGCTCACCTCGATGATAGTATTCTTCCAGGTCAAGGGAAATCAGACCACTAGTCGCTACTCTGTTTACTATTTCTTCGGTTTGCATAGTTCTTGGGAATTAAATAATTCGTGACTCTACCTACTTCAACACCGTCCTTTTTGGATATGTTCGCTAGTAATCTTCATTAAGGGTTTAC
>JBDNFP010000078.1:0-9896 GCA_041689775.1 Spirosomataceae bacterium | reverse complement strand
GTGGGTCAGGTCGGCAAAATGGTCAGCCAGATTCGTGCAGGTGTAGTTGACTTGGCTCGAAAGAAGGTACTGGCAGTAAAGTTCGCGCGTTGTTTTCATCCCACAAGTTAATAAAATTTCAGTTTTGCGAAAGTCCTAATAAATTTATGGCGTACGGATAGTGCTAATTGCTACCACATCTGCTCTGGATAGTCTCCCGAATCATGCAACGCCTTCAAGGCAGCTTGCACCGTGGGTTTGTCTTCGGGATAAGTAACGCCAAACCAGTCGGATTGGCTGGTGAATACCCGGCATTGTCCCAAACTATTAAGTATAAGATGACTCACCACCGTTGGGATATAAAATTCAGCTTTAGGAGTATTGTGATTTTTACTGGCGTAGTCTTCAAACAACTCTTTGATTATTGGAAATACCGAAGGCTTAAAACCCCAGAAGTTCATAGAAACGGGTGTTTCCGGGGCCAATACAGTTAGTGATTCTTCTTCTTGAAAATAGATTACCCCCTTCTCATCGAATATCTTGGTACGCTCCACTACGGAAGACAAGTTACCGTCGGCTTTGACAATACATACTCCACGGGATACCATACCGTTTTCTGAAAGAGTACGTTTTAACTCATAGCCCATCATGGCGTGCAGGGTGTCGTCTGCATCGTTAGTGAGGAAATCTGCCATCGTGGCAAAGGCCTCGCGACCGTAGAAGTCATCGGCATTGATAACCGCGAAAGGAGTATCGGTTTGCTCCCAAGCAGAGAGTGTTGCGTGACCTGTTCCCCAAGGTTTTACGCGGTCAATGCTTCCCAGTTCCTCAGGAACGTAAGATTGTACTCTCTGAATAGCGAAATCGTAATCGATCAGCCCTTTTAGTTTAGGTGCAAAAACTGCTTCGACATCAGCCTTAATTTCTTCCCGGACGATGAATACTACTTTACCAAAGCCACCCCGGATGGCATCAAATAGTGAATAATCTATGATGGTTTCTCCGTGTGGTCCAAACTGGTCGAGTTGTTTAACTCCGCCGTAGCGGCTACCGATTCCTGCGGCTAGTATTAATAGAGTAGGTTTCATTTCAATGAGTGAATGTTAGAATGAAGGAGCCGCCACTGCGGCAAATGATTTTCTCTTTCATAAAGAGTTGTTCACCTCTCCTATGACTACAAAAAACGCTAAATTTTTGGATAAGATGGTGCTTTGGGAAGCATATTTAAGGAAATTCCATCAGGGAGGGCACAAAAAAAGCGCCGCGTGGAAGCTCGCGGCGCTTTAATCATTAACACTTAATCATAATAAATTATACGGCGAAGCTTTCGCCACACCCGCAGGTACGACTTGCATTTGGATTCACAAACTGAAAGCCTTTGCCGTTCAATCCATCGCTAAAATCCAAAGTAGTACCAGCTAGGTATAAAATACTTTTTTTATCCACCACTATTCGGATGCCCTTATCTTCAAAAATCATATCCGTTGGTTGGGTGTTGGCATCAAATTCTAGGTTATACATTAATCCTGAGCAGCCACCACCTTCTACACCCACCCGAATGTGGTTTTCGTCGGTACGACCCTCTTCCAGACGTAATGTCTCAATTCTCTCCTTTGCTTTATTAGTTACCGTTACCATAGTTATTTTTCAATTGGGATTCAATACTAATAACTTTTTTGGGAAAAGGAAAGTTCGGTTAGTAGTTTTTTTAGGAGTAGATCGGGCTCCTATATGAATTATCCAGGTAGAAACACATTTCGAATAAACCACCACTAATGAAAACTTTCTTAACCTTACTTGTAATCGGGGCAACAACAATCCTTTCAAATGCTCAGGATGGCAAATCGCTCTATGTTACAAATTGTGGTGGATGCCATGGGGCTAATCTGCAAGGCACCACTTCTGGTCCAGTCTTATTTAAAAGTGAATGGAAAAATAATGCTGGAAAAGAATCCATCGCTCATGCCATTCGTAAAGGTGTAGCCGGAAGTACTATGATTGCTTGGGAAAAGGTGTTTAATACCAAGCAGATTGATTCCCTTACGAACTACATTAGCTCGGTTCAGGATAGGATTGAAATACAGCAGGTAGACTCAGCACCCATTAGTAAGGCTACCCAAGAGCATATCATTAAGATCGAAAAGCTAGTTTGGCAGGGTATCAAAACTCCCTGGGGGATTGAGTTTGTTAATCAAGATAGTGCCTTTATTACTGAAAAACATGGGGCATTGCGTTGGCTGATCAAAGGACAACTCCTACTAGAACCTATTTCTGGGTTACCGACGGCCTACCTTGGTACCAGCACTGCTGGGTTGATGGATATAGCTTTAGATCCAGACTATAAGAAAAATGGATGGGTGTATCTGGCCATCAGCCAAAGCAATGGGGATAGTCAGGATAAGAATGCACTTGCTCAGACCAAAATAATAAGGGGCAAGGTGGAAGGAAATCGCTGGGCTCAGGAGCAAACGCTATTTGAAGTAGCCGACGAGTTGAAAGTGAAGAATGGTAATCGTTGGGGCTGCCGGTTTTTATTTGATAAAGAAGGCTATTTGTTCTTTACCATTGGTGATATGGGCTTAGCCATGGATTCCCAAGATACTAAAAAGGCCACCGGAAAAGTGTATCGCATTCATCCTGATGGAAGTATTCCTAAGGATAATCCTTTCGCAAATCAGCTGGGTGCATTAGCGGCCCTCTATTCAATTGGAAACCGTAATGTGCAGGGAATTGCGCAGCATCCGGTGACGGGCGTAATCTGGTCGACGGAGCACGGCCCGAAGGGAGGAGACGAGTTGAATATTATGAAAAAGGGAGCGAACTACGGTTGGCCGATCATTACGTACGGTGTTGATTATAACGGTGATACTATTACCGATATAACCGAAAAAGAGGGAATGGAGCAGCCCATTACCTACTGGACACCATCGATTGCTGTTTCGGCCATTGATTTTTGTACAAGTCCGCTGTTTCCCAATTGGAGAAATAATGTATTGGTTGGGGCTTTGGCCTTTCAGGAACTACGTCGCGTGGTGATTGAGAATGACAAAGTCGTGGAACAGGAAACACTATTCAAGGGAATGGGAAGAATTAGAGACGTGAAGTTCGGCCCGGACGGTGCTTTGTACGTTTTGACGAACGGCCCGGACGAAGTTTTGCGGATTACGCCAGAGTAATACTAACATGGGCAAGGCGTCAAAACTCCCCTAAGTACCGCCTGACTACTTAGGGGAGGGTAAATAATAATAGACTACCCTCGCTCCAATACTCTTGGTCCATCCTGGTTGATAGCCGAAACGTGAATTTTGCTATCGATACCAGCCTTGGCAAAGGTTTCCTGCATGGTTCTTCCTACTCGTTTGGCGGTTTCCTTCCCCTTGCTAAGCGTAAACATGGATGGGCCAGCTCCTGAAATGCTACAACCCAGTGCACCCATAGCCATTGCTGCCTGTTTCACCTCGTTGAACTCGGGTATCAGAATAGCCCGGACCGGTTCAATGATAACGTCCACCATAGAACGACTGATGAGCTCGTAATCTTCCTGCATGAGTCCGGCGATGAGCCCGGCGACGTTACCCATCTGGGAGATCGCGTTTTTGAGGGATACCTCGTTCCGCAGAATATAACGGGCATCTTTGGTATTTACTTCAATGTCGGGGTGAACAAGGGTACAGTATAAATCCTTAGGAACCGGGATGCTGAATACGTCTAGTGGCTGATAGCTACGAATTACCAGAAAACCACCCATCAGAGCCGGGCCAACGTTGTCGGCGTGGGCTGAGCCACAAGCAATACGCTCACCTTCGATGGCAAAGGGAAGCAACTGCCGGCGGGTGAGTGGGGCTCCAAGTAGTTCGTTCAGGGCAAACACGCCTGCTACTGCACTGGCCGCGCTGGACCCCATGCCACTGCCCAAAGGCATATTTTTGTGTAGTAATACTTTACAGCCAAAGTCGGCTATCCCGAGGTGATCCAATAAACGTAGCATGACTACCGTGACAGCATTTCGGTTGGGGTCGCGGGGCAGGCGTCCTTCATCACCGATGATGTCAGTGATCACAATCCCCGGTTCGTCACGGCGGCGTACTTCTACTACGTCACCGGGCTCATCCACGGCAAATCCGAATATATCAAATCCGCAGGCTACATTGGCGACGGTGGCAGGGGCAAAAGCTTTTATATAGTTCATACAGGTGTAATTGTGCAATTACACCCTCCTCACTCCTCCCTTATCAGGGAGGATGTTATAATTCCCCCTAGCACAGGGGGAACACAGGGGGGTGTTTTTATGCAGATTTCTTCTCTTCAAAGTCCGCTATATAATTCTCAATTGCTTTTAAAACGCTATTCAACTTATCCATCACCTCCCGATCATCAAATCGAATTACGGTAAGGCCTAACTCTTCGAAAGCGGCTTCTTTTTGCAAATCTTTGACCGCTACTTCTCCAAAACTATGACTGTATCCGTCAATTTCAATAACCAGTTTTAAATCATGGCAAAAGAAATCGGCGATATAGTTATCAATAGGTTTCTGTCGGTGAAAATCATAACCCATCTGATCGCGCTTCAGGTACTGCTAAAGCTAAATTTCTGCCTTAGTAGCATTATTCCTCAGCTGTCGGGCCAGTTTTTTCAATTGTGGATTGTAGTAGATTTTCATGGGGAGGCTTACCGTTTTTTATGTATTGTTGCTTGGTAGTATTCTGCCTAAAAACACCCTCCTCAGCCCCGCTTCGGCGGACGGCCCCTTTTTAGGTAGGATAATACATTTCCCTCCTAAAAAGGAGGGATTAAGGGAGGTGCTTCCATGCAGAATATCATATAATCCATCACCCCAAATAACTACTAATACTCATAATATCGGCAAAAACGCCGGAGGCAGTTACCTCAGCACCTGCGCCGGGACCTTTGACTACCAAAGGACGATCTTTATACCGGTCGGTGGTAAAGGAAACAATATTATCACTGCCTGATAAATTATAGAAAGGGTGCTTAGCATGTACCACTCGTAGTTCTACCGTGGCTTGGTTGTTTTCCAGCGTAGCGATGTAGCGGAGTACTCCGTTTTGGGCCTGGGCTTCGTTGAGCAAGCTTTCAAAGTACTCATTCGAGCTTTCCAGCTCAGCAAAAAAGGCTTCCACCGTAGGTGCCTGCAAACAATTATCTGGTAGTAGCTGGGCTATTTTAACTTCCTCAGGCTCCATGGGTATACCCACTTCCCGGGCAAGAATCAAAATCTTTCGGGCCACATCGGTACCACTGAGATCGTCACGGGGGTCGGGTTCGGTATAACCCATAGCCTTGGCTTCGCGTACTACGTTGACAAAGCTTACATTCGGTCCGAAGGTGTTGAATATATAGGATAGGGTACCGGATAGGATAGCTTCAATCTTAATGAACTTATCACCACTGGCCATAAGCCCCTGAATTGTATTGATAATGGGTAGTCCGGCCCCAACGTTCGTTTCGTACAAGAACTTCACCCCGCGTTGCAAAGCGGTCCTTTGCAAACGCTGATATTCTGAGTACCTGCCGGAGTTGGCTACCTTGTTGGGTGTCACTACCGAAATACTGGCGTCTAGTAGAGTTTCGTAGTGTTTCACGATATCCTTGTCGGATGTACAATCTACAAAAACACTGTTGGGTAGATTGAGTTCAATAATACGTTGTACAAAAGCAGGTATGCTAGTTTTTACACCATGGGCATCTAGCTCCTGACGCCATTGGTCGTAGGGAATCCCGTTAGGTTCCAATAGCATTTTCTTGGTATTGGATAGTCCCACAATATTGAGTTTCAAAAGTTTCTCTTCGCTCATATAGGCCGACTGACTCCTGACCTGTTCGAGGAGGGTACTTCCGATGAGTCCTACACCGACGATAAATAGATTTAGCGAGCGGGTTTCGGAAAGAAAAAATACACCGTGGATTGCGTTGAGCGCTTTTGATAGGTCATTTTTGGAAATAACAACCGAGATATTCAGTTCCGAAGAGCCCTGCGCGGTAGCGATGATATTAATACCATTCTTACCTAGTACCGAAAACAACTTACCGGATACTCCCGAACTCTTGCGCATGCCTTCACCGACGATGGCAATAATCGAAACGTTCTTTTCGATGCTGATACTATCAATATCGCCACTTACGATCTCTATTTCAAAGGCCTTTTCCAATACTTCGCGGGCACGATCCGCGTTGCGTGGGTCAATGGTAAAGCAAATAGAGTGCTCTGAGGACGCCTGAGAAATCAGAATGACGCTAATATTGTTTTCGGATAACGTGGTGAACAAGCGGGCCGAAATACCAGCGACGCCGATCATACCGCTTCCCATAACATTAACCAGAGCCATATCGTCAATGGACGAAATACCCGTAATCGCATATTCTTTCCCGTTGGGCGAGCGACTTACGAGAGTTCCTTCGAAGCTAGTGTTAAAGGTATTCAAAACTTTCAACGGGATATTCTTGGCAAATGCAGGTTGCAGGCTGGGAGGATAAATTACCTTCGCTCCAAAGTGCGAAAGCTCCATGGCCTCGGCGTAGGAGATGGATGGTATCGTAAAGGCATTGGGTACTTTACGGGGATCGGCGGTCATTATACCGTCTACGTCGGTCCATACTTCTATCACTTGGGCGTCAAGCGCGGCACCAAAAATGGAACCAGTATAGTCAGAGCCACCGCGGCCGAGAGTCGTGGTAATTCCTTCTGTATTGGAAGCAATGAAACCGGTTATGCACTGTACCGCCGATGCTTTGGCAAAGTGTTCGAGAATCAGCTGATTGGTAACCTTAAAATCTATATCAGCTATTCCAAAGCTAGAGTTGGTCCTGATAAGCTTCCGGGCGTCGCAGTATTCAGCATTTACACCCATACTTTTGAGGGTCTCGGCAATCAGGTTCGTAGACAACCGCTCGCCAAAGCTCATGATCAGGTCCATGGTACGGGCCGTAAGCTCACGAATGAGTGACACGCCCCGAAGGATATCTTCTAGTTCGTTGAAAAGTCCTTTGATGTTGGCAAAGGTACCGCTCTGCTGCTTGACGTTAATGAGTCCCCGAATAGTAGCAAAATGCCGTTCCTCTACCGCTTTCAATAACTCAAAGTACTCCTGACTGCCGGCAGCCGCCATACGACCTATTTCGATTAATCGATTCGTAGTGCCTCCCATGGCAGAAAAAACAACGGCGATCCGCTCGCCCTGGGAGATGTTATTTTCCAGAATCTGGATGACTTGCTTGATGCTGTCAACTGAACCAACCGACGTACCGCCGAACTTAAGAACTTTCATTAACTAAATTATTCGAGTGGAAGAAATGACTGTGTGAATGGCTGATAAAGAGCTCAATCAGGGTGCAAATATAGCAAATCGAGGGCCTGCCGCATGGTTTTCCCGTAAAAAGTGCATCTGTTTCCTAAATCTTCCTTATTTTTCTTCATCCTTTTGATTGCATTGAAAAACACCGTCTAAACCCTGTCGCATGCTCTATCGTTACCGTGTCCTATTTTTTCTGTTTTCGCTCTCTATGATCACCTATCTCGATCGGGTATGTATATCGGTAGTGGGCAAACGTATGAAGGATGACCTTGACCTGACCAATGAGCAGTTTGGGTGGGTACTAGGTGCTTTTTCATTGGCCTATGCGCTGTTCGAAATGCCCACTGGGGCCCTGGGCGACCGCCTCGGGCCACGCCGGGTACTTCTCCGAGTAGTATTGTGGTGGTCCTTGTTTACGGCCCTGACCGGGGTAGCTTCGGGACTGATCGCTCTGATTGTCATCCGGTTTTTATTTGGGATGGGTGAAGCTGGGGCCTATCCTAATAGTTCTATTGTGATTGCCTGTTGGTTTCCAGCGGTGGAGACTGGCCGGGCTCAGGCTTTCATTTGGGGCGCGGGCCGGTTGGGTGGTGCTTTGGCACCGTTGGTAATGGTACCCCTGGCCGCTAACTTTGGTTGGCGGGCTTCCTTTTGGACCATGGGGCTGGTGGGCGTAGTATGGGCGGCGGCCTGGTACTGGTGGTTCCGGGATTTCCCGAAGGAGAAAAAAGGAATTACTGAAAAAGAACTGAGCTATATTCAGGAAAGCCGCAGGTTCCGGCCGCAGGCGCATGGCTTGGCGTGGGGAACACTTCTGCGTAGTCGAAACCTGTGGGCGCTAGTAATTATGTTTCACTTTTATATGTACGGGGCTTATTTCTTTTATAGCTGGATGCCTATCTATTTGCAGGAAGGTCGTCATTTTTCTGAATCAGAGATGCAGTTATTTTCCACGCTCCCGTTTCTGTCGGGAGCAGTGGGCTGTTTTACCGGAGGCTTTCTGAGTGATTGGCTGGTGAAGCGGTACGGTTTGCGCATTGGCCGGGCTAGCGTGGGGTTGGTCGGAATGGGGCTTTCGAGTGTTGTTATGTGGATTTCTGCGCTTACCTCTGATAATGTTACGGCAGCCTATCTGTTATCGGTTGGGATGTTATTTAAAGACCTGACCCTGCCAGTTTCCTTCGCTGTGTGCGTGGATATTGGTAAAAGCCGCGCGGGTACGGTATCGGGTACCATGAATATGATCGGGCAGTTGGGTGGCTTCTTTCTAGCGGTATTTTTTGGTAAAATAGTGGATTGGGCAGGAGATTATAACTACCCACTCTATATCATTGGTACATTGCTCGGAATCAGTAGCTTGCTTTGGCTGGTGATTGACCCTACCAAAGAGTTGACCTGGAAAGTTGCAGAGGTTAAGAAAGTAGATCCGGGTTTTTTGAATGGATAGGGGTTTAACGAACAAGTTTCTCCCAGATCTCAATAATTCTTTGCTGTCGATTCATTTGATTTGAAAAATCCAGATTAGCTTCTATTTCTTCCTGGATGAAAGGTCGAACTAGTAATTGCTCTATTTCCTTTTTGAGATAGTTTTTAACCTTTCCTTCGGATTGAATTAGATCGGAAAGCAGAGTTGTTCTATTATCGAATAGGTATATGATATCTTCAAAGTCACTATTCATTCTGTAATCCTTACCGTGCCTTTCAGATTTTAGCGCTTCTAATTTAGACGCTAAAAAACAATGCTTTCTTTCAAAGAATCTAGGCTACAGACAGCTAACTAGCACTTTCATGCAATCGCCCTAGATCCCTTCCCTATGCCATTGGTTTGTAAAACCCAAAATAGCGGCATCTGTAGGCATAATATCAACTATAATGTCGTGGTATTTATAACGGCAGATAACCAAAGATTCACCGTGGGTCTGAAACCCTATCAAGCGAAGTTTTTCTTCCAACTCAGCGAAAGCTCCACGGGTAAGTACTTCTACTACCACGTTAATATCATCCGTTGGTTGGGCCTCATTACGGGCCGGATCGCCGCAGTATAGTTCTGCTACGGCACCTCCAATAAACACGACCTTTTGACGGAGTTCAGCAAGTCCGTTTGCTATTATTTTTAGCCTTACTATATTCCTGAAATTCATTCTGCTGAGAGTATTCTTTTTTGTAATTCTTCCGCTGCAATAGTAGCAATTCTAGCTGAGCCAGTTCGAATCGCGTCTACCAAAGCCAGGAGTTCGTATAGAGTACTATCCTGATAGGCCACTAACGGTACAGTAGGGTATAGTGGTTCGATCATTTGACCGCGCACGGTACCCTCTGCATGTTCCCAAAAGTAGTTTTCGTTTGAAACAATAAGCACATTCAACGGTGGTGCTGACTGGGCAGTTGGAATGCCTCGGACGAGTGCCCCAGGACGAGTCGGGAATACATATTTCAGGCCAGTAAGAATAAAGTCAAGTAAGAATTCCCGGTACTGGGCATTTAATCTATGGTAAACATTAAGGGCTTCATTAACAGGAGGTCCTCCAAGGGGTAGATTTGGTTCACGAGCCCCTGTTTCATAGCCGGGGATACCTTTTTGTACTTGGTTTGAAACCGTTTGG
>JBDNFP010000077.1:0-13683 GCA_041689775.1 Spirosomataceae bacterium | reverse complement strand
TTTTAAATGAAGGATTAAAAATATATCGTCAGGAACTGGCGATTACAAAGGTGGAGAGGAAATCAGACTTTGGTAACAAAGCACACTCTATGAAACCCGAAGCCCATCCCATCGCCTCTGGCGTGGGTGGGTAGTTCACACCAAACTATTGAACTTGCTAACCTCATCGTACCAATCCGAGCAGGCACGGTTGCCCGCAGGCATGGTCGTCCGCGGGCCCCACGTAATAACAGCGTTTGCAACGCTAACCAAGCAGAAAGAAGTTAATCCAGTAATCACACTTCGAATCTACCCCAACTAGTACCACATTTTTGCTTACTTTTAAACCTCAATATCTTCACCGAACCTGCTGATCAACCTATTTTCCAGTAAATAAATTTTCTCTATGAAACGTGTCCTTATTTTACTCTTCCTGGTTTTATTCGCAATAAGTTTTCACGAAAGTAACGCGATATCAACACCACCAACCAAAGTAAAAAAAGCATTACCCCGCATTGCCATCGCGGGCTTGGCCATTGAATCAAGTACCTTTTCTCCGGCGCTCACCCACGAAGAAGCTTTTCACGCTAAATACGGTGAGCAGGTATTTACATCCTACCCATTTTTATCGGCTGGTTCACCCATTCGGCAAAAGGCGGTCTGGTTTCCTACGGTAATAGGCAAATCGCTACCCGGAGGTGCGGTAACCCGGGAAGCCTACGAATCGCTGGTGCAGCAAACCCTTGATGCTCTGGTGAAAAATGCGCCCTACGACGGACTCTTTTTTGATATCCACGGGGCCATGAGCGTGGTAGGACTCGAAGATCCTGAGGGTGATTTCATTGTCAGGGTTCGGAAGGCCCTGGGCAAGGAAATACTTATATCTACCTCAATGGACTTGCACGGCAATGTGTCTTGGCGACTCGCTCAAAATACCGACCTGATTACCTGCTACCGGATGGCACCCCACGAGGATGCCATGGAAACCAAGGAACGGGCCGTGAAGAACCTGCTCGACCGATTGGAAAGCGGCAAGGGAAAACCCGCCTACAAGGCTTGGATACACGTGCCAGTATTACTACCGGGCGAAAAAACCAGTACCCGAATCGAACCCGCTAAGGGTATTTATGCGGCGGTAGGTCCGGCCACCAAACAGCCGGGAATCATTGACGCGGCGATTTGGGTGGGTTACGCATGGGCCGACGAATCCCGCAACCACGCCGTAGTGATGGTAACGGGCGACGACAAAAACGCGGTGACGCGTACCGCCGAGCAGCTTGCCCAAAGTTTTTGGAAAGCCCGGGCCAATTTTGAGTTTGTAGCCCCCACGGGTACTTTGAAGGAAAGCCTTGATAAAGCGGTAGTGAGTGGCAAACATCCCTTTTTTATCAGCGATTCGGGCGACAACCCCACGGCCGGTGGCGCGGGCGATGTGACCTGGACGCTAAAAGAAATTCTGGCCCGTCCGGAGCTTAAGACTGACAAAGGCCCTTCGCTCATTTACGCCTCCATTCCCGGTCCTGAACTGGTAGAAAAAGCTTTGGCGGTCGGGGTAGGCGGAAAAGTGGATGCACTGGTTGGCGCTCAGGTGGATGCCCGGTACGCACCGCCAATTCAGTTAGTGGGTACCGTAGAAGCCATCCGGAAAGGCGACATCAATGCCGAGGTGGAGGTAGTGGTGAGGGTAGGGAGTATGCACGTAATCGTGACAAAAAAACGGAAACCCTACCACTTGGAAAAGGATTTTACTGATCTCGGTCTTAATCCCCGTAAATCGGATATTGTGGTGGTAAAAATTGGCTACTTGGTGCCCGAACTCTACGACATGCGGGCTGACTGGATTTTGGCGCTGACACCCGGCGGCGTGGATCAAGATCTGGAACGGCTGGGCTACAAGCACATCAAACGTCCCATGTTTCCGCTGGACAAGGATATGAAAACGCCGGATCTTTCGGCGCAGCTGGTACCCTCGTCGGATGAGCTTTAAAGATGTCTTTTGTGGCTTTCTTCATCCGGTAGAACGGCGGGTACGATTATTCTGTCAACCCCGATCAGGCGAGAAAGCTAGCCCAAGAGGAGGTGCGACAGTAAATCGTTTTTTGCATACCCGAGTAAGAGCTCTGTCGCGGATTATTATATACCCTTTCACAAAATGGTCTTCGGCGGAGCGTTTTCAACGTAAAGTTGTTTTGTCGACTTTCTAATTGACGGAATTGCCCCAATTTTCAATTTTGAGTGCTTAAATAGTATTACTATTTCCATAAAAATCAACCTATCGATAGCCCAATGGCTAGTAGGAGTAATCGTATTGGTGTCTCTCTCGGCCACTGGACAAATCGACAAGAAGGCTACGAAAGAGACCAAAGCCCTTTACAAAAACCTCAAAAAAGCACATCCTTTTTGGCCATCAGCATGCTACCGAATACGGGCATGGCTGGTCGGACGAGGCGGGCCGCTCAGATGTAAAGTCGGTGACTGGTTCCCACCCGGCCGTAGTTGGCATTGATTTTAGCGGATTGTCGGGGCGCCCGAAGGAGGTCATTGCGAGAAACAAGGAAAAGCTTCGTCAAAGTGTAGTCGATACCTACAACCGGGGCGGGGTAACGACCGTTGCCTGGCACTTTTCCAATCCAGCCTCGAAGGAAGGGTTTTACTGGATCGACACGGTGTCCGCTCCGGCCATGAACCTGATCAAACCCGGCGGCTCACACCATGAGCAATACAAAGAAATTTTGCGGACCGTGGGTGATTTTGCGCATTCGGTCAAGGGCCAGGATGGCACACTTGCCCCTATGATTTTTCGTCCCTTTCATGAGTTTGACGGCGATTGGTTTTGGTGGGGCAAGTCACACTGCACCCGAGAGGAATTCGTCGACGTCTGGCGGTTTACGGTAGCCTACCTGCGCGATAGCCTGCAAGTCCACAATTTTATTTATACCTTCTCGCCCGATAATAGATTCAATACCGAAGCAGAGTTTTTGGAACGCTACCCTGGCGATAACTGGGTGGATATGGTTGGTTCGGATAATTACGCAGATTTTGGTCGCAATGGAAAATACAACCTGGAAGCGGGCGTCAAAAAGCTCAAAATTGTATCAGATTACGCTCGTAAAGCTAATAAACTGGCGGCCTTCACCGAAACGGGGCTGGAATCTATCCCGGATCCAATGTGGTGGACCGAAACGCTGCTGAAATCGTTGAAAGCCGAAAAAATGCGGCTTGCCTACGTACTCGTATGGCGTAATGATACCCGTAGCGCCACCCATTTCTACGCGCCTTATCCCGAGCATTCCAGTGTAACTGATTTTATGAAGTTTTACGATGATCCCTTTACACTTTTTGAAAAGGATTTAAAGAAAATGTATCATATTAAGTTTTTAGGGTTCCTAAGTAGCTGACAGCTATTAGCTTGTAGCTGTTACCTTTTTATAAATATTTGATATATAGAATATTAGCCAGTAATTTGACTAAATTAATAATACAAACTAATTATGCATTAGTACTTATGAACGAGCAGGTGGTTGCATTGCCTGTCTTGATGGTCTGTGCATTAATTTGTCACGCGCTGAATCTGGTTTTGTGATCGGTTTTCCATCATTACTCGGTTGTAAGCCGTCGGGGCGTAACGCCTACTTTCTTGGCATGCCTAAGTTTGGGGAAATAGTAACGAATTAGTGATAGCCCCGAACCGTGTTGAAGTTCTGGTAAAAAAAGTAGGCCCGTTTCTCGGATACCAGGATCTCAGTCAACTAGTTCCTGACCATCTTCTTATCGGTTATTAGTCACCACTGTTTATACCTAAAAGTGGGAAACTGTTCGCTTCTTTACTTCAGTCCGGTAGTCCTTTCTTTCCTTAAAGGGGTATTATTTACGACGTACCCTTTTATTACTGGCCATCCTTTCTTTTATCATGAAGCTGATTCTCCTGGTTGCACTACTCTTTTCATCCGCATTATTCGCCCAATCCATTGGTGATCAAAAATTTATCCAGGAGGTAGCTACTATCTATTCCGCAGAGCAGGGGCTGCCAGCCGGTCCTATTGATAAGATAAACTGGCATCAAAATACCCTTACTGCTTTGGTAGGGAGTGCCCAATATACCTTTCAGAACGAATTCTGGATACCCTCCACCGGCATTGCCCCCGCCAGAAACCCTGAAAAAGTACCCGCCCCCAAAGGAACCAAGGTACTTACCCAGGTTCGCTACAAAAATACCTGGGCGCTGGGCACGGATCAGGGGCTGTACTTGTATGAGGGTAACAAACCGGTAAAGGTATACCCCGCCGATAGCCGGTACAGCTGGTCGCCTCGGAATGTAGCGGCGCTTACCGTTGACCCCCAAGGGCGGCTTTGGTTTGGAGCCGACGAGGGCGTGGGGTACCTCGACGGTAATCAATGGACGTTATTTACGGGCAAGGAAGGCCTACCTTACACGAAATTTACCTGCGCCGTCGCCGGGCCGAACGGGACAGTATGGTTCGGAACGGAACGGGGGGTCATTGAAGCAAAAAACGATTTTTTTAGGTATCGGGCTAGTCGGCGGTGGCTACCCAACGATCACGTACTAGACATTGCCGTGCAACCCGACGGAACGGCCTGGATCGCAACCCGCGAAGGCATCAGCCGGATTGAACCAAAGGAAATGACGCTGGAAGCCAAAGCGACTTACTTTACCAAACAGGTGGAAGCCCGCCATAACCGAATGGGCTTTATTGCCCAGAGCGAATTGACCAAGCAGTTCCAAATTGGGACTTCGCAAGTTGCCATTTCTGATAACGATGGCATGTATACGGCCATGTACGGGGCGGCGCAGGCCTTCCGCTACGCCGCCACGGGTAGCGCCGAAGCTAAGGAACTGGCTGTCCGTAGTTTCCAATCTTGCAAATGGCTGGTGGATATCACCCACGAGCCCGGTTTTCCGGCCAGGGTCATTATCCCCGCCGACTGGCACGAGCCGGTCAATGAGCAGTACGGGCGGGAGTACAACAAAAAACGCCAGATAACCGATCCGCAGTGGAAAGATATTTATCCTCGTTTTCCAAAAAGTAAGGATGGGAAGTACCTTTACAAGATTGACACTAGCTCCGATGAGCTGGCTGGTCACTTCTTCTTTTACGGCATCTACTATGATCTGGTAGCCAAAACCGAACAGGAGAAGCAGGAGGTTCGGCAGGTGGTGGGCGACATCACCGATCACCTGGTACGGCATGGCTACAAACTAACCGACCACGATGGGAAGGTAACCCGCTGGGGAGATTTTTCGCCGGAGTACTTCAGCTCTGTCTACGGGTACGATCAGCGCGGCCTGAACTCTATGATCATGCTATCGTTTTTGAACGTAGCTAAGCACGTAACGGGTGACGTAAAGTATGACGTGGAGGCAAAAAAACTGCGGGATACCTACAAGTACCATATTTTTGCGTTGCACCCCAAGGAGTACTTTCCGGCCGAGAACGTAGTACCCTGGGACAATAATCTGTGCCTGATGAGCTTGTACGGCCTTTTGAAATACGAAACCGATCCTTCCCTGCAGCTCATGTACCGGCAATCGTTGGAAAACGCCTGGTTGCACATCAGTAAACAAAAAAATGCTTTCTGGGATACCATCTACGAATCTCTGGCCAACGACTTCACCCGGCTGGTGGATCAAAATACGTTTGCCCGATCCGATCTGTTTTCCGAAAATCATCTGTATGCTCCCTCCGTGGTCAAAAGCCATTACCGGGCCGCCAACCACTCGGAGTATATCCTGGAAAACCTGCAAAAAATACCCTTGGATTTGGTTGGGTACACCATGCACAATACCCACCGGCTGGATGTGGTACTGGACGGTACCCCCGGCCAAAGCGAGGATATGGGCTGGCATATCGACGGACTGGCTCTGCCCGTGGATGAACGCGCGCACGTTCGACAGGATCGGGATGGTTTTGCCCTCAACGCATCGGAAGGTGACGGCTATGCAGAACACGAGGGGACGTTCTTTTTGCTACCCTACTACATGGCGTTGCACTACAAGCTACTGGATAAATAGGTACTTTATTTAACCTCTCGCGAGTTCTTTTATGAAAAATTTAATTATCCTTCTGTTTGGGCTAGTTGTTATTGTTCCAAACTCGAAAAGCTTTGCCCAAAAAGTCAACGACTTTCCCTCAAAGTCGGACCCTTTACATAAAAAGGTAACCATGTATGACCGGCTGATGCTTGGGAATCATTGGAATGAAGGCGCCATTATGCAGCACGTTATATTTCCTCCTGCTGGTCTTGAACGTCCAATTGTAGGAGCACAGGCAGATTGCCTGGATCCAACTTCTGAAATGTTAGCCGCTTACTCACATAAATTTGCAATTACCAAGGACCCCAATGATCGAGAAATTGCCAACCAAATATTTGAAGCTGTCTTGAAACTTGAAACAGTTACCGGGGTGCCTGGGCTGGTAGCGCGGAGTTTCAACCAGACCGATGAGCCACTCTGGCATGAGGAGGTACTCTGGTATCCCGAATGGCATCAGTCAACATCGATGCCGGGTTATCGTTGGTTAGGTGACCTAAGTGCCGATAAATTCACATCCATCTTCTATGGCGTTGGGACCTATTGGGAACTTTGCGCTGATGAGAATTTTAAAAAACAAGCGGCGGACCTATTGGATCGGTTTATGGGTAGAATCGTGGATAATAATTTTAAATTGACCGATTTGGATGGAAAAATGACCCTCTGGGGGAATTTCTGTCCAGATCTTCCCCATCAAGAACTGAATTCCCTGGAAATGTTGATGGGACTAAAAGTGACGCATCATATCACGGGAAAGGAGCGCTACAATGCGGCATACCACATGCTTATAGACCGCTATCAGTATGACGATCGACAAATAAATGCCAAAATTTTATTTCCAGCAGATTGGCGCAATGTAGGTGACGACTACCATGCCGCCCGCTCCTTGTACATGCTCATGCGCTGGGAAACAGACCCCAATCTGCTGAACAAATACCGCATGAATCTCAACCGTCATTGGTATGATTGGAAAGATATTGATTTCGAATGGGAAAGTACCATCTGGTTTGTGATGGTTTATCAGGTTTTGAATAAAGAGAATATCTTCAATAAAGAAAGAATTCAAGCGGTCAAAGATATGTGGGGTTTTGAACGAAAAAAGCGCGAATTTTCTGTACCTACAAAAGAGGGTGGTTTTAGAAAAGTAATCTCGGAAGAAGAAGGTACTGCGGCAGCACTGATTCGAAACTATTGGTTTGGGCGTTATTACGGTATTATAGACGAGAAATGGTAAAACATAGTAGGAGTATGTATCTCAACTTTCATAAAATAATATCGACAGTTTTGGCGATCTGTTTCGCATTAAACGCTGTTGCCCAGCCCACTCCACCCGTTGGTATGGTGTATGTCCCTGCGGGAGAATTTATTATGGGTAGCCACTATGGAGATCCAGATGAAAAACCACAACAAATCGCAGTTACGAAGGCCTATTTTATCGATCAAAACGAAATTAGTAATGAGGAGTTTGCTAAATTCGATCCTAATTTTAAGTACCCAAAAGAAAAGGCTACCAACGCTGCGGTTGTCAATTGGTACCAAGCCCGCGATTATTCCAAATGGACCGGAAAACGCCTTCCTACTGAAAAAGAATGGGAGAAAGCAGCCCGAGGAATTGATGGGCGTATATTCCCGTGGGGTAATACCTACGACAATACCTACGTAGTTTGGGATCAGCGAGATACCCGAGGGGGGTCAATTGCCAAGCCGCAAAGTCCGTATGGTTGCTACGATATGGCAGGCAGTGTGTGGGAATGGACCAGTGATTGGTATAAGCCCTATCCCGGTAATGACCTACCCATGGAACAATATGGCGAAAAATATAAAGTAATGCGGGGTGGCTCCAACTTCAACAATCATTCTTTCATCCGGACCTCACAGCGGTATTATGTTTTACCGGATAAAATAAGCCGTTATTATGTGGGTTTTAGATGCGCTAAGGATTCAGAGTAAAATGAGAGCATTGGCTTAGATTAGTAGGTAAAGCCTTGCTATTTCTTCCTGCCAATCTTCGCCCTTTATTTCCATACGGTGGGGGGCTTCTTATTGACTTAGCTAGAACACTCGTCACGATTTATAATCGGGATGGTTTGCTTTGCGATGCTATTATTTCGCGCCTGTGACGCGGTCTGAGCACTGGCTTTTCATTCGTCGCGAATCGAGTTGATGCAACTCCCGATTCTAAATCGGGGTTGGTGGGGTAAAAATTAATTTACATATTTTTACTAAAACGTATTTTTACGTATCACACATCTTTAAAACTAATTTTAGACATCATAAAATAATATATCCAGAAAGCGGGTACTCCCACAAATGGAATAAAAATGAAAAGTAAAATCCAAAGCAGCTTCATCTTTCAATCGGTTATGACTTTTTTTGAGAAAATAATCGACACAATTAGAAGAAAAAACACAATAAAAGCAATAACAAACATTTCGGGACCACTGAACCCCACAATAATGAACTGGTTTTATGAAACAATTAATAAATTTGGCGAAAATACAAGACAAAATAAAATAAAATTCGCCTAAACTAAAAGATAAATTTAAATAGTTTCACAATTCTGACAAATCAGGCTAGTAATTCCTGTGCACCATAAATAGTCAAATCCACAACTAGCCTCCACACCAATTATTGTACAGCTAGCGTGAGTTAAAATGAATTGTTCAGCAGCTGCTCTTGCATAATAAATGGCAGCTGAGGTACTTCCGGCATAATCAACAATGTACCATGAACAAACAACATTATTTACCCCACTAGCCCTAATTTGTAATCAGGACGGTCACCCGCTTCTGTAACACAATTTAGCGCTGGGAGCACGAATAAAACCGTGAACCTTAATCAGCCTATCATTTCTCCAACCTCACCCTATCATTATCCCCAAACGGAACCACCATCTTCCAGGTCCTACCTTTGGCTGTAACCTCCACTTGTACTTCTTCCTCATTTTTAGATATAAGTCTGGCCTTTACTGGTGGGGTTTTGCCTTCGGAGGGGTAAAGTAGCCACACAAAGGTCTGGTTCCGGGGGATATCGGCAGTGTAGATGGTAGCGGTATTGGGGCTAAATAGGTTGTATTCCGGGCTGTACCAGCCCTGCATCTCTGGCTGTTCCTGGCCTTTTACAAAATGTGCCGGCATTTTTGGGTTCCCCAAGGGTATCACCGCCAGATTTCCCTTGGGGTTGGTAGTTTTGATCACATTCCCATCTTGGGATACCGTGCAGTCCGGATGCCAGTGCCATAGGGTTTCTATTTTGCGGGGGCGGTCGGTTTGGATGCGGTCTACTACCACCCAAAACTCGCCTCGCACGTACATCAGGGATCTGGTGTGGCTCGCGGTGCCCTCCGTTTTTTTAAAGTCGGCAAACTGCTGGGAAGCATAGTCAAACTCGGGTGTGATTTTGATATGGCTTTCGTCCACGGGGACATCGGCTAGTTTGGGTCCGGGAGCTTGTCCGTTTCCATCGATTAAAATCAAGTTGTGCCCGGCGCTGCCCGTGGCGTAGGGTCGGAATTTTTCGGCTACTTCACCCGTATAAGCAAACCGCCCAGCATCTACGAGCAGGTCACGTCCGTAGGCCGAAATGGAAATATGCAGCTGGTCGTTATGCTGATGCCCGCTCCCCCACGGACCAATATCAAAAAACGACCAATGCGCCTGAGTATCGTAGCCGCCGCGCGAAATCAACTGACCAGCCCACGGAAAAAAGTAGGAGGGGCCCTGCGTCGGTTTGTTACCCCGTTGTCCGTTGGAAGCCAGGTAGGCCCACTCGGGTTTGTTGTATTTTTTGGCTGCCTTCAAAAGCAACTCCCGGTCACTGCCCCGGTCACCATCGTTGTTCAGAATACGGTACCCGTCGGGCCGAATAGTCCGGGCGATGTAATCGTACATATCTACGATGGTTTGGTTAAAAAAGTCGGGTAGGGGACGGTTGGCGCGGTCGCAGATGTCTTTGAACAGTTCGAAATTAGCCAAAGCCACGTTGTGGTAGTGCGAGGTGAGTTCGGTTTGAATGCCGTCGGGGTACACTTGTCCCTTCATACTTTCGGTCATGGTAGCCGCGGCGTAGGTAAGCCACTCGTCGGAATTTTTGTATTCTGGAAAATTGGTTGCGGCCGTAGCCAACGCCGAGATTTCCATCGTCAACCAGTTATTGCCGGCATGAAAGTATCGGTTGTAATGCGCGTGATCGGGCAAACTACTCAGCATCAGCAGTTGGGTAGCCGGGGAGAGGTATGGACTGTTGACAAGTCCGTAGAAAATCCGTGACCAAACTTTCACTCGAAAGGATACTTCGAGCCCACGCCATACCGAAGTGCCACTTTTTACGGCCGGATAAGGCATGCTTTTGATGATAAAATCGCGCAGGAAAGCGTCTATGTACCTAGCATATTTCGGATTTCCGGTGGCTACATACGCCTCAAACACCTCCTCTAGTTGCGAATGTCGGTTGGATAGCCAAGCCCATTCCTTGTCGTTGTTGGGCCCTTTGTAGTACCAGTCGCGGTGTCCGTCGGGTAGGTAGGGTACTTCTCCCCTGACATTTTGCACATAGAACACGTTTTTCAGGGTTGTGTCGGCTTCGGCTACTGTTTCATTGGTAGCAATAGGTTGAGATTTTCTCAGGAATGACGCGGTGTTTCCGTTTTTATAGTAGACCAATAGCTGTTTGCACGCCTCCACCAAATCGCCATTTGTATGGGCCTGTTTTACCTTTTCCATGCCCGGAATTGACAGGTCAAACTGGTTGAGCATGGTACGCATCGTTTCCGGGGTGTAGGCACAAATGTCTTCAACGGTGGTAAGTTCCTGCCATTTTTTTTGGGCATATAGGTTTGAGGAAACAAGAATCAAACAAAGGAACGGAAGAAGTAGTCTGGGATGGAATTTAGCAAGCATAGCAGCAAAAGTTTAGAAACGCATTTACTTTTTAAAAGAATTCTTTGCTCTGAGCTTACTCTTTTTGGTAGGCTAGAATAGGGTAGAGGTGGAAGCCAAGACTAAAATAGAATTATACTCAACTCTATTTTTAAGTATCATTGAGAAAAAATCTCCTGCTCACTTATCCGATAATACCCGCTGAACCAGTAATGCCGCCCCAACCTGCTCACCTCACCCGCCAATTAAGTCTCCTGGGTCTAACGGCTACGGGTATATGCTCGATGATTGGAGCATCCATTTACGTAGTGCCCTTCATGATTCAGCGGAATGTGCCGGGGATTGGTCCTTTCGTACTACCGGCGTTTATGTTTGCGGCTATTCCGGCTTTGTTCGCGGCCCTTGCCTATGCCATCCTGGCTTCCGCGATGCCTCGGGCGGGGGGCTCTTACTTGTACGCGAGTCGTTCGTTGCATCCTTATCTGGGTTTTATCGCCAGCTTTTCCCAATGGTTTGGGCTGTCCATCGTCATCGGTGTCATTTCTTACGTCATCGTCCCTTTCTTTCGGGATTTTTTTTAGTGCCTTGGAGTCGACTGAGCTTGCCCAATCCATGGATACGGGTTGGGTGCGGGTAGGTTTGTCTTTGGTAATCTTGTGGAGCTTCGTGTTGGTCAATATGCAGGGAATCAAATGGTACGAACGGACGCTGATACCCTTGATGGTACTCATGTTTGTATTGGGAGGCGTGGTAATCGTGGCTGGACTGTACTTTAACCACGCTGAATTTATACGGGTCATTGGGTTGGAACACCAAATTTCAACGGAGGTAGCTACCTTCTACTGGTCTACTTTTTTGTCGGCTTCGGCATTACTATTTTCCAGTTTTATTGGTTTCGACTCCATTGCTCAGGCGGGCGGTGAAGCCAGTCAGCCTACCCGGAATCTTCCCCGTGCCATCGGCCTTGCTCTTATCACAGTGGGTCTTTTTTACATTGCCTTTACCTACGCCGTGTACCACGCGGTACCTTGGCAGTACGTGGCGGCCGAAGCGGCGCAAAAAGATATTACGGCGGCGGGGTTGTTGAGCCATCTGTTACCGGCCCGATTGAGTGTGTTGATTTTATTCGGTGCAGCCATTGCCTTGTTGAATGACCTGCCCGCCATGATGCTTTCCGTATCACGGTTGGTTTTCTGCTGGGCGGAAGATGGTATTTTTCCAAAAAGTCTGGCCGTGATTCATCCCAGAAAACGAACCCCCCAACGGGCTATTCTCCTGAGTGGGGGTATGGCATCCATCGGGATACTAGGGAGTCACTTTGCCGGGGACTTTTTTCTGGGTATTGATATTATGGTTACCTCCATGTTGGTTAATTTCCTGTTAATGAGTATTTTCTTACTCGTTTTGCCTATTCGAAATCCTGGGATTGCTGCGCAGATTATACTTTTCAAATCCCGCGCCACCTAACGTTTTATAGCTTTGGCCGGAATTCTGCTGCTTAGCTCTTTTCTGGTCATTCATATCCGTAAAGACCTTATGGCCGAAGTGTCGGCCTGGTACTTTCATTCTACCTAGTTGGCGGGTTTTGGGTATCAGCTTTTCTAAACGGGGATCGTCGTAGTGTACTTTGCCAAGGGTAGGGTAGGTGGGTTGGGCGTGCATGGTGAGGAAGGTGAAGAGAAGAAAGAGGGTAGTGGTCAGGTGCTTTTTCATACCAATTTTAGCGAAATATAGGAATAGACAATAGTACGGAAAATGGATTTAGGGAAAGGCCAGAGAGTGAAATTTTTACCAATAAAAAGAAGATGTATCTATTTTTTTTTTTTTCTATATTGCCCAATAATCAACCGATAGCCACACTATGAATCGCACCATTACTCCCAAAGACGCTTTCTTGAACGAAATCAACACCTAGCAGCCGCTGGAATCTGCCGCCGAAACTTTTATTCGGGAGCACCTGCACGTTACAGAATATAAAAAAAAGGAGCTGCTGTTGTCAATTGGTGAGGTAAACGACCGATTGCATTTTATTTACAAGGGTTTGGCTTGGGGGTACTACCTGGTTCAGGATGAAGAAGGACAAGAGCAGAAAGCTTCCTCCCTGTTCGCCGCTGAGTCGCACTTCATCATCTCTCCGTCAAGTTTTCTCAGGCAGCAGCCCAGCCGGGAGGGTATCGAACTTTTGGAAGATTCGACGCTGGTTTCGCTATCCTACGGGGAGTTGCAAAGCCTGTATGCTTTATTCCCGTCCGCCAATACCATCCGGGCGCAGGTGACCGAACGCTATCTGCTGTACTACGCGAAGAGAGATGAAGCGTTCAGATTTTCGACAGGCGAAGAGCGGTACCGCTGGCTATTGACCATTCGCCCAGAACTTGGGCGGGGCCGGGTTGCATACAAGCACATTGCCTCCTATCTCAACCTTTCAGAGAAGGCTTTCACTCGCATTCGCAAACAGATGAAGTAACCGATATATAGCTAAATAAGTGCTATTTATTCCTAAAAAAGTAACAATTATTACTTTTTTCTTTTTGCCCGTACCGCTTACTTTGTTATAACGAAAGCCCCGCGCCAGGTTTGGCGACACGACGCGGGTACTTTCGGAAACAGCTCAAACAATTTTTCAATCATTTAAACTAATTAGGACTTTCGCAAATCATGCGAATTTAATAGTTGGCCGGGTCAGTTGCGTGCGCAAATAATCACTTAGCAAACCATACTTCAATTGATAAACAGTTGTCTGACAGTCGTAAGCGATCTGCGTAAGCCTGAGCCAAA
>JBDNFP010000076.1:0-4231 GCA_041689775.1 Spirosomataceae bacterium | reverse complement strand
GGATGAGTATGTAGCATGACACCAATATAGCGAAATCAACCCATATAATCCATTACCCCTTTTCCATCTCCAAGTCGAACAATGCTCTTGAAGAAACTCCTACCACTAATATTTCTGAAAAGTCTAAACCCATTTATAATCTTTATTTACGCGTCAAATTTACTTTTTTATGTCTTGTTGTCTGTCCGTGCGTTGGCAAAAAACAGCTCTTTTGGTTTTTTAGCGTTGGCTCGTGTGTCGGCAAAAACCAAATGTGCCATTTGTGCGGTTGGCTTTTTACACTGAGCTCCAACGAGCGCACACACGCAAATTTCTATTTTTCTATTGCGGTTACACAACTCTATTGCGTATATATTTCATTTATATTAGCTTTATCAGGCTTATCCAGCATGATAAAGCTTTCTGCGATTACCTCCGTTACGTATCGTCTATCTCCTGTTTTGTCCTCATGGGTGCGTGTTTTTATTTTTCCTTTCAGATATATCATGCTTCCTTTAGCCAGGTATTTGGCCGCCAGCCCAGCTAACCCTCTCTACATGACGATGCTATGCCACTCGGTATTTCTACTCCTGCGTTTGTGGCTACTTTCTTATGCTTTTGATCTCTCTTTTAAAGAACCGTATTTCGTGTAAAAAGAATTTGACTTATGTTACACCCTTTCTTCTAATAATCTGGATTCTCATTCCATGGTGCCTTTGGAGTATAAGTGGATAAAAATTCCCAATAAAATTAATTAGTAAGCAGAATATACCCAATTTTGAAATCCCAATTACAAACAAGTATACACCCACTAAATTTATCAGAAAAAACGGAATCAAATGCCCAAATTCAGATTTCATTGATTGCTCTTCTAATCCTGAAATTCCATTCCTTTTTCCATTAAAATACCCTTTTCTTTGTTTTTTATTTTTCCATAAAGTTGATAATAATAGTATTCTAAAAGTATTTACTCCGAATACATTATATACTTTTTTTAAGGTGTTAGGTTTATGAACTTTATAATATGATAGAGGAAGTAGTTTTTGAGTTGGGAAGCCAAAACCAGCAAACGCAAATATTCCCGTGATAAACATATTAATTGTCCATGCTATAAATATCGTTATCGTCCAAGAATCGGTTTCAAGTCAATGTATATTTATCAATAATTTATAGGATTGTGGAATCAAAAATAACGATAAAAATAAAAATAATAATTTTCTACCCATATTTTACTTGATATGACTCTTTACAGATTTATGTGTCATTGTTGTCTCCTCAAACATTAAAGTTTAACTCCATGTTTAAACGCTTCGGTCTCTTGTTCGTGTTTTTCTCTCGAATTGGTACAGCGTTTTCCGTACTGCTTATCAAGGTGATCCGTAAAAGCTTTCAGATAAACTGAGGCCCTTTTCACCAAAGCTTTGTTTTTACATTCTTCCGTCACTATAATTTCGTTATTGGATTTACTAAGAGCTATTCAGATAAATATAGGAAAAATTCTAAGTCAAATAACTCTCAACTACCAAAAAAGCCGGAAGCCAACCGCCAATAGCCGCTACTTCTTCCCCCTCCGCAAAACCCAATACAACGGCCCGCCGCCTAAAAATAGCAGCCAGCCAATCAAGGCCGCATCCGGATCGGTTATAATGACGCTGACGGCGATAACCAGCAGAAACACCACGAAGATAGCCGGTAGCCAAGGGTAGCCCCAGATTTTGAAGCCTTGGTGGGTATCGTTGGCGGCGGCCCTTCTGCGGAAAATAAAGAGCGTGGCTGCCGCACTCGCCAGCGCAATGCTGTCAATGGACATAACGTAGTTTACGATTTTCTCGAAGGTATCGAGCCACCACAGCGAGCCAATGGCGGTGACCACCAGAAAGGTGAGGGCGTACTCCTGCGTTTGGGTTTTGGAATTGATCTTCTTGAAAAAGGCGGGCAGTATATTGTCGTCGGCCATGGCGTAGTATACCCGTGGTACCGATAGCATGGTAGCGTTGATGAACCCCAGTACCGACATGAAAATGGCGAGGGAGAAAAAGACTTCACCCCAAGGACCAAAGAGTACCCGCGCCAGATCGGAGGCGATAAGGTTGGAGTTCTGCAACCCTTCAAAGCCCAACGCCCGGTAGTAGGCAAAGTTGATGGTCAGGTACAGCCCAAGTACGAGTCCCATGCCGATGAAGATGCCCTTGGGTGTGTTTTGCACCGGGTCTTTGATATCCGCGCCGAAGTTGAGCGTTTGCTGGTAACCTCCGTAGGTATAAAATACCGCGATCAGGCTGGCCCCGAAGGCCGTAAACCACGAAGAAGGTACGTCGGGTAGTATATTGGTGTAGGGGTCAACGGGTGCCGTGGCCGTGTGAAAGATACCAAAGCATAGCACCAGCATCATCAGAATTTTGAGGCCGCTCAGGAGATTTTGGGTACGCGAGCCGGCCCGGATGCCCAGTAGGTTGATGATGTAAAATAACAGCAGTGTAGCCACGGCGGTGCTCTGTATACCTCGACGGTTGTGCATTAGGTCGGGTAGTAAGGGGTTGATGTACTCCGAACCCAGCAACGCCACCCCCGCCATACCCGCTCCGTAGGTGAGCACCAGCACCCAGTTGATCATGAAGGCGTACAAGGGATGGAAGGCCGTGGAAATAAGTTTATAAAATCCGCCCGGGAAGTGGTACCGGGAGCCAATTTCGGCAAAAATAAAAGCCCCGATCATACTGACGATACCCCCCACGATCCAGGCCGAAAAGAATACCTCGGGCGAGCCGGCTTGGCGGGCTACGATACCGGGCGTACGGAAGATTCCTACGCCAATGACGAGGCTGATGACGATCATACCGACGTCGAAGGCGTTGATCTGTGGGCGGATTTCGTTGGAATTTTCGGGCATTGGGGAGAATGTTTGTTTATTTTTTACCACCGAGTTGAGAGAGTTATAGCACCGAGTTAAAAAGAGTTTCAAATGTACTTTGTGCGTACTTAAGTAGTGTAACAAATTTAAATTAACAACTCTTTATTTACTAAAAACTTAATTTTATGCTTCGAGCCGAATCCCTGCAGAACGTCGACCAGCGCGTCTGTGAGTGCCTGTTTGGAGAGGTAGTCCATCGGCCTGAGCCACTCGTACCGCTGGGCGGCCCCGTTTATCTTGCGCCACAGGATCTCAATCGGGTTGAGATGGCGGCTATATGTGGGCCGGTAGAATAGGAAGACCCCTTGCCGCTCCCATCCGTCGGCTTTGGCCGTGACCTTCTTCGAGACGTGCCATGTGGCGTTGTCCAGCACGATGACCGTGGGCTTTGTGATGGTCTTGGCGAAGTCGTCAATGGCCTCGATGATGAAGTCCGAGTTGATGTTGCCCTGTGTCAGGTAGTAACGCAGGTCCTGGCTCAGGCTCATCAGCCCGAAGACGTTGGCCACTGGCTTATGTTCGGGGCGGATGGCGGTCTGCCGGCCCTTGGGCAGCCAACCGTAGGGCACACAGGGCGTCAGCGAGAAGCCCGACTCGTCGCCGTAGCGCAGGTCGACGAGGCGATAAAGCGCCGTCAGCAGGGCCAACTGCCAGCACTTCAACTCGTAGAGCTGCTGCTGGGGCTTTGCCGCCGGGCCTTGGCGGAAGCGCTTCCAGGCGTAGTCTTTTTTTTAAGCAACCGCTGGAGTGTCCGCTTGCAGACGCTCCAGCCGAAGTGCTCCTCGATCTGGGCCAGCACCGGACGCAGGTTCTGGGCGTTATCGGCCACCCAGCCCTCCAGCCGCTCGGCGTCGGCCTGGTTCTCGATGCGCAGCAGCACCTTGCGGCCCTGGCCCTTGACCGTGCCAAGGCCGACAAGCCCATCGCTTTCATAACGCGTGAACTACTTGCCCAGGTTGATGCGGGACATCGAGTGGATACGGCTTATCTCCCCCATCGAGAAGCCTTGCTCGCTGAGCAGAATGTAGTGGCAGCGCTGCCGGAAAGCGGGCTTAACGCCCGTCTTGTGGGCCTTGGTCAGTTCGCTACGCTGATCGTCAGTCAGCTAGATGTTTCGTTTTTTGCCTTTCATAAGGCAAAGATAATAGTTAAAAATATAATTCTGTCACACTACTTAGAACCCACTTTCGTGTTCCATGTGCCTACGACTAGGGTTTGGAAAATACGGTAACAAAAGAAAACGGACAGCCTACCGGCTGCCCGTTTTTTGTTACCGCTTACTAATGATTTTCGTTCATGTTAAACGATTTTCGTTAACTTGACATATTTTAACAAACAAAT
>JBDNFP010000075.1:0-9640 GCA_041689775.1 Spirosomataceae bacterium | reverse complement strand
GGCATAGAAAACAAAAAGGCTGAACTTTGAAGCGACAAATCATCAAAACCAGCCTTTAAGGATGAAAGAAATCATCAATGCCCAAGTTATAAATATTTTGAATATCGTGCCCTTGGCAGAGAATTTAGCAAGAAAAAAATTCATCCCTGCCTTTCTATTAGGATTACTAGATAGCAGAAAACGGGGCGGCCCGAGCCGTACAATTTAAGGAAATTGCACTTCACATTGAGTCAAAGGCCAAACTGGAATCGATAGAACGGAATATTCAGTCGTTTTTTAAAGAATTTTTATTCGATTTTGATAAAGTAAGTTCACTTCTTTTATTGTTTCTGACCAAAGGTAAACTAGATTTATGCGTAGACAGGACAGAATGGGATTTCGGTAAGCACCACGGGGCCGCCCGTGCGGTGCAACATCCTGATGATAGTTGCCAAATGTGGATCAATTGGAATCCCCCTCCGTTGGAGATTGCTCGACAACAAATCTGGGAACAGCAACTGGTTTGATCGTTGCGAACTGCTTGAAGAACTAATAGGCGTGATAGGCAAGGACAGAATAAATGGTATCATCGGCGACCGTGAGTTCATTGGGATTGAGTGGATCAAGTATTTGAAATCCAATGAAATAGATTACTGTATGCGTGTTCCGAAGAATCACTTGATCACCTTCTGTAATGGAAACATCTTTTCCATTACAGAACTGCTTCAAAATAAGAGCGAGCGTTATTTTACGACTGCATGGTGTTTGGGGGAACTCAATGCTTAAAACCCTGCCAAAATAGGAGCTACTTACAGAAAAAGATGGTCAATAGAGGTTCTTTTTCAAAGAAAGGGGGTTTGATCTGGAAAGTACCCATTTGAAATGTAATGATAAATTGAGCAAATTGCTGGTATTCGTCAGTATCGCAGTCGCAATATGCGTCAAGGTTGGCGAGTTTGATCACCAAAAAATACAAAATATAAAGACAAAAAATCACGGCTATAAGACAAACAGTTTTTTTAGAAAGGGACTCGATATTTTGCGAAGTAGCATGAAGAACTCAAAGGCGAATTTCAACCAGTTTTGGCAGAACTGCATAAGTTCATTTTTAAGATGGATCAAATTACAAGTATCTTATAATCAACAATATATAAAAATACTCGGGTAGAGTAGTCAAGGATTACAATAATCGCAATACATAGGATCTTCGGTTATTTTTTTATGCGGATACATTTCTTCTTTTGTGTATTGACAATGCTGGCAAACATAAATGTAGCTTAATGTTGAATTGGTCGGTGATCGGCACAAGCTGCATTCTAATCCTCCTTTAGCTTCTATGATTCCAAAGCCTGGTTTGCTGCATTGAGGGCATAAAGAATTTATTTTGTCTATTAATTTTTGAGTTGCGGCTTCAATTATACTCATACGAGTAGGGTTATACATTGCCCTCATATCTGTTTCTACGTAAACAGAGTTAAAGTCGTCAAATAACGTATAGAAAGATTCTTTTAAGCGATTTATATTAGTAATTCCTTTGATTATTTTCTTGCAATCACCTTTCGTATTGCGAAGAATTAAACCGTGGGAGGGGAATTGTACCGAATAAGAAAATTCCAAAAGTTCTTCGATAGTTTTAATCTCTTTACCGTTAAAGTTTGTTGCTGTACTCAATTCTCTTACCGTAATTTCCAGGTTGTTCTTCTTATCTATAAAAATAAGAAATTCATCATCGGCGTTAACAAAAAACATTGTTGGATGTGGTCCAAAGGAGCCTTCACTAGCAATACCCAAATCGCAATTGGCTAATTCCATGGCCATTAGGCATTTTTGCCTAGCAGCTGCGATAGGGTTAAGTTTACGTTCAATCTCACCTGTGAAAGTTCCTAAAATATCAGTATCAAAATTTTCGTTTATAAAACAAGAAACCCCCAATACTTTTTCTAAAAGAGGGGCGATTACTTTTTCCTTTTCGTGTTTTGTGGCAATTATTAGTTTTCGGTATTGGAACATTGAAAAATAGTATTTACTATTCTGTTTGAATTATTAAAGCTTCTCCTTTTATACCCTCATGAAAATAGCCATTGTTGTAGACTAAATTTCCGTTTACAAAGGTATTTATAACTTTGCTTGTAAAAGTTGTTCCTTCCAATGGTGACCAAGCACATTTATATAAAATATTATCTTTTGCTACTGTCCAATATTGGTTTAAATCAACCAACGTTAAATCTGCATAGTATCCTTCTCTGATAAAACCTCTTTTCTCAATACGGTATAATATGGCCGGATTATGGCACATTTTTTCTATAATTTTCTCCAAAGAAATGAGATCTTTTTTATAGAACTCTAACATGCAGTTTAAGGAATGTTGCACCATTGGTGCTCCCGACATTGATTGAAAATAGGGATTTGTTTTTTCTTCCAAAATATGAGGAGCGTGGTCAGTGGTAATAAGGTCAATTCTGTCATCCAATAAAGCTTTTAAAAGTCCTTGCTTATCTTTTTCTGTTTTGATGGCTGGATTCCATTTAATTAAATTCCCTAAACGATGATAGTCTTTGTCAGAAAACCAAAGATGGTGAACTGATACTTCGGTAGTAATATTTTTTTTGTTTAATGGAATATCATTTCGGAATAGATGCGTTTCTGCCTCGGTTGTTAAATGTAAAATATGCAATCTAGCACTGTATTTTTTTGCCAATTCTATGGCTCTACTGGTGGCTTCAAGACACGCCTTTTCACTTCTAATCAACGGATGGCATTCGATGGGAATATTTATACCATATTGCTCTCTATAAATAGTTTCATTTTCTTCTACTATCTGTTCTTTTTCAGAATGAATAGCAATAATGGATTTACAATTAGCAAATAGTATTTCCATTATTTCAGGGTTATCTGCTAGCAAATTACCCTTTTTCGTAAAATACAATCCATCGTCTGAAACGCCAATCAGTTTTGAAGTGTCTGTATTAATTATTTCATCAATATTATCACCATTTACACCCAAAAAGAAGGAGTAATTTGCTAAGGATTTCTGTGAAGCTAATTCATATTTTTCGGCAAGAGTTTTTATCGACAAGACGTTAGGAACCGTATTGGGCATATCGATAAAAGAAGTTACACCACCTGCTATGGCCGCTTTGCTTTCTGAGTAGAGGTCGCCTTTGTGGGTTAGTCCTGGGTCACGAAAATGCACTTGTCCGTCAATTATTCCCGGGAACAAATGTTTGCCTGTCCCGTCAATTAGGTTAAAATCTGGTTCTGCCTTTATGCAGCCTATTTTTTGAATTATGTTGTCATAAAAAAGAATATCCTTCGTAAGGCTCTGTCCTTCATTAATAATTGTCGCATTTTTAATTAGATATTTAGTAGTCATTGTTAATGCCAGTTTGTCGTTGTAGCCACTCTTAATATTTATCCCCACTAGTTTAGGGCTTTGCGATGTGGTTAGAAGCAAAAATGTTAATTAGAATTACTGATGTTCTGAGTCTGTAAGCTTAATGGGATCATTATCTACGAGGGTAAAAATAATCAAATTCAAGCCGTTATCAGACCAATTGCGAAAAAAGAGAACAAAATTGACGGCTCCGGTTGCGGGGTACGAGCGCTTCACGGAATGGGAGGGGCAGACGGCCGCTTTCGGTTTAATATTGAAACTGTCGGCAAGCGGAGACGCGGCTTAGGAGTCAGCGATACTTGGACCGTTTGGTTACTATTGCTACTATTTGTCGGTATTCTTCAATTTGGATGCTAGACACCCAAAACTATCCCGCTATTTTTGCCAGACCCATATATCCGAAAATTGCCGAATAATTGTCCGTTGAGAAATAACAAAAAAGTTCTCCCAGATTTGGAGAGGACTTTTTTGCGTAGAATATCAGCTTAAAAACAAGAACTTTATTTTTCCCACCATACCTTGGTGTTAATATTGTCCGCGCCCTGCCGCTGAACGGCGGCTTCTACCGAGGCCTTATTGAGTGAATATTCATTTATAGGATAAATAAACCGAACTGGGATGCGGTTTTCGTTGAGGTTAAAGATACCGGGTTTCAGCGTCGGAATGCCCGTGCGGCGCCAGTCAAACCAAGCTTCCAAACCATTAAAAAACAGTGCAATCCATTTTTGAGTGCCAATTTGCGCAAGCGCGGTGGCAGGGTCAAATGATACACCCGGGCTTGTCAGATAGCTTGCGGGCAGGGTTAGGCCGTAATAGTCAAACGACGCCTTTACACCTTTCTCGTAGTACGTTTTGGCATCGCCCGTAATCAAACCTTTTTGAGCCGCCTCGGCCAAAATAAACTGCAACTCAGGGTAGGACATAAACATGCCTTGGGCAATATTCAAATCACGATCGGTGGGAATGCCGAAGCCGTCGATGTAAAAGGAGGTGCCAATCCGCGAAAGATTTTGTGCACCGCCGTTGTATATAAGCGCATTTATGTCGTCTAGGCCGTTGGGGATTCCGGCATACACTGGATTTCCGGCGGCAACAGACGCTACCGTTGGCCGCGCAAAAACGGTAATACGAGGATCGCTGAGAGATTTTAGCTGATCTTCCATCGTTTTGCTCAAACGGAATTCGTCAATTGATCCGCTGCGGTACGTGTAGGGCGGAAACTGATTAGGAACCGTGGGCAAAAAGCGAAGGGCAGCGTGTTCGGCGTTATTTTCAAAAATGGGAAATTTCTGAGGATCATTCAGAATAGCCTGCATCTCGGCCTTCACATCCTTTTTCTTCGAAATACGCATGAGGTATCTTAGTCGCAGCGAATTAGCCATTTTTTTCCAACGCAGAGCATTTCCATTAAACAATATGTCACCTTGAATAGCCTCATTGGAAGGGCTCAGTAGTTCGTTGGCTTCGGTAAGATCGCTCAGCAACCGGGTATAAATCTCCTCCTGAGTATCGTACTTTGGCTTGGCTATACCCGTTTTTCCTTGGGTAGCCTCGCTATAAGGCAAATCGCCGTAGCTGTCGGTGGCCAACGCTATATGCCATGATTTTAAAACCAGCGCTACCCCCTGATAATTACTTTGAACAGGTACCGAGCTACCCGCAATGGTATACATGTTTTCGAGTTCGCGCAGGTTGCCGTACGTCGTATTCCAGATGCCATTGATGTTTCCCCAGAGGTAGCGGTCTTCGTTTACGAATTGAATTTTGGCCGTATGCTGAATAACAATATTGCCAATGCTCCAGCCCGTCCCGACGATCTCGTTGGCTGCTGACCGGATTATATTGGGCAACAACAAATTGGGCGTTACAGAATTAGGGATGTTTGGGTTAGTGTTTACATCCGCAAACTCATTGTCACAGCCGGTAGAAATACCCATCAGCAGGGCAATCAGGCTTCCTAGTATATAGATTCGTGTACGTTTCATGCGAAAAGAAAGTTTTTGTTGGGACATTATAAATTGAACGAAAGGTTGACACCATAAGAGCGGGTGGACGGAATCGCCACCGATTCAGAACCCGGAATGATGGTTCCGCCACTCATCGACGAAGACTCAGGATCAATGTGTGGTACTTTGCTCCACAACAGTAGGTTACGGCCCACCAACGATATATTCAAATTACGGACACCGATTTTGGAAGTTAGTTTGTTAGGTACCGTATAGCCCATTTTAACTTCTCGAAGTTTGGTAAAGGTTGCGTCAAATATGGCGGGTTCTATCACACTTCGACCCAGCGTAAAGGCCGAGTGCCACTCGCGGGGAGTGATACGGCGGGTGTTTTCGGAGAACTGTCCTTCTCCGGTTTTTTTTACGCCCGGCACCACAAAGTAGGTTCCTTCGGGAGCGTTGAGCATCGTGGGGTCAGATGGGTTACTGTAATAGCCTTTTTCACGACCCTCCAGGGTTTCGATCAACTGTCCGCCTTCGCGGCCTACCACGTAGGTATGCGAATATAATTTTCCGCCTTGCCGATGGTCAAACAATACGCCAAGATTAAATCCTTTGTAGGTAACGGAATTGTTAATCCCCGCCAGCCAATCGGGACTATAATTACCCAGATTTTTGAGGGTTGGGTCAGCCAGAGGCCGCCCATTTGACGAGACTACTACCTGACCAACGAATTTGCCCGTTGGATCATAATATGCACTTTTAGGGTCTGAACTTACGAGCTGATAGCCTCTACCGTACATGTCGCCCATGCGCTCACCCACGCGGGCTTCAACCGATACATAGCGGCTGGCCATTTGGTAATTGCTGATACCATCAGTTAATTCTAATACTTTGCTGCGGTTGGATGAGTAATTGATATTCATGTCCCAGCGTAAGCCCAAGTCGTCGCGGCGGATGGGAGTCAGGTTTAGCATTACCTCCATACCATAGTTGAGGATAGCGCCTGCGTTGGTTACTACCTGCGTATAGCCCGTGGTATTGGTCAAAGGCAGGAAGATAATCTGGTTGCGGCTGTTGCTGCGGTAGTAGGTCACATCCAGACCGATTCGGTTTTTCAGGATTCTTAAATCAAGTCCTACTTCCTGCGAAGTACTGATTTCAGGCTTCAACCCAAAGTTTGGGATTCGGGATGATTCTACAAAGGTAGGCGTAGTACCCCACGGTTGCGCCGGAGAAAAAGGTTGCGCAAACTGGTAGGGATCGGTATCGTTTCCAACCTGTGCCCAACCGCCCCGCAGTTTTAGAAACGAAATAAATTCCGGCAATTTTACCATGTCGCTCAGCACCGCGCTCAAAGAAGCCGAAGGGTAGAAATAGGAATTTTGGGCAGTGCCAACCACGCCATTAGGCAGCGTAAGTGTGCTCGACCAGTCGTTTCGGCCCGTTACTTCCAGGCTCAGGTAGTTACGGTAAGTAAATTGCGCCGAGCCAAAAATACTATTGATCTTACGATCTGATTTGTTCTGAGCGTATTCGACCGGAACCCGACTGTTATTCAAACTAAATACCCCCGGCACGGTCAACTGCGAAGCAAATACGTCTATGTAGTCATATTTATTGTTACGCTGATTGCCACCAAAAGTAGCATTAAAAGAAAAATTGTCATTCACCGTTTTATCCACCAAAAACAACAAATCGGAGTTTCTTTCCAGGGTAGTTACGTTTTCGCGGCGAAACGATCCAAACGGAAACCGTTGGGTACTGAATGCCCGGCGACGCTCCCGAATCTCGCTCTGGAAGTCGTTTTGGGTGCGTACCTGGACTTTGAGCCAATCGGCCAGCTGATACGACAGCGTGATGTTTCCGATGATCCGATCCATGTCCTGTCCGTTGGTATTTTCATACACATTGAAGTAGGGGTTGTCGTGGTAGTTGTAGTTAAAATTGTGCTGCTGAATTCCTTCCAGACCGGGCTGCCAGTAGTTGCGCAAAGAATTCATATCAATCTGACGGCCAAACCAACAATTGAACAGGTACATGATATTCTCGGTACCGTAGCTAAGGCTCGGACGGTTGTCGCTGGTGTTTTTGATGTAGCTGGCATTGGCCCGTACATTCAGGCGTTCGGTTAGGTTATAGCCAGCGTTGAGGTTAAAGCTATTTCGTTTCAAATCGGTATTAGGTACAATCCCCGTCTGATTCAGGTTGGTGTACGAAAGTCGAAAATCGCCCTTGTCGTTACTACCCGTTACGGCCACGTTGTTTGACAGCGTATGACCGGTTTCAAAAAAATCACGGATATTGTTTGGGTTAGCATTGAAGGGCGTCGGTGTAATGGTCCCCCGATTAGCCACCCGGGTGTCTCCACCCCTGAAACCATTGGAGGTCGGCGAGCTTGCTTGTGCAATCAATCGACCGTCCAGGAGTGGTCCCCAGTTTTCGTCCACCCCGTCGCGTAGTCCACCGCCCGAACCGTTTACGAATCCAAATTGGCCATTTAGCCCTTGGCCGTACATATTCTGATAGTTAGGTAGTTTGAGTACCTGTTCAAAGGTTGAGTTGGAGTTGATGGAAACGCCAATACCCTTGGCATTTTTGCCGCTTTTCGTTGTAATTACTACCACGCCGTTGGCAGCGCGCGAGCCGTACAGTGCAGAAGCACTCGGCCCTTTGAGCACGGTCATGGATTCTACGTCGTCCGGATTAATGAATCCCGCGCCATTGCCATAGTCCGCTTCCTGATTGCTCCGACCCGAGGCACCCACCACGTTATTGTTGATGGGCATGCCGTCAATCACAAATAGGGGCTGATTAGCATTGATGTTTAAGGAACGTTCGCCCCGGATCGTCACCCGCGCAGAACCTCCTATACCGGATGGACTGTTGACTACGGTTACTCCCGCAATTTTACCAGCTAACTGGCTTACAAGGTTGGTTTCACGAGCGGTGGTGAGGGCTGCGTTGTCGATTTTCTGCGTTACGTAGCCCAAGGTTCGCTCTAGTTTCGTTATACCAAGAGCCGTAACGACTACCTCCGAAAGTTGCGTGGTGCTCGTTTTGAGGGTTACATTAATAATGCTTTGGCTCCCAACGGCTACTTCCAAAGGTTCAAAACCAATAAACGAAAAAGAAAGTACGTGGTTTGTTCGATTTGTGGTAACACTAAAAGTGCCTTCCCCATCCGTGGTTGTGCCAACCGTCGTTCCCTTGACTACCACCGTTACGCCCGGAAGCACCTCCTGATTTCCGCTCGATTTTACTGTTCCTTTAATCGTAGTTTGGGCGTGGGCTAGCTGAGATGCCAGCAAGATGCTCATAATCAGGATTGTTACGCCCACCTGAGCTGCTTTCTTTTTTTGAATAAAGAAAGCAGAAGTAAAGATTCTTCGCATGTAATTAAGGTTTAAAAGTGAATAAGAATTAAAGACTCGAAATTAGAAACGCGCGACCAAAAAAAGACTTTTGAAGTGGAGGAGGGGTGTTATGATATTGGTAAAAATTAGACTTTATACGGAAAAACTGACTTGATGTATCTAAGCCTGAGGGCTCTGCAGCCAACAGGTCTGAAAACTGTTTATTCGACTCATTTTTTAATTATAATTTAATCTTATTTTAATTATAATTTAATCTCTACTCTCAATTACTCTACAAGGTACTGATCAGGCTATTAATTTCAACATACTTTATTAATTTTTTTACTTGTTTATCCTGCTAGTCTTAGCCGGGTTACGCCAAGCTTCCAATTGGGACAATCGGCCGCGGTCGTTGAGTCATCTGGCGTTTGCCACGCGATGATGGCTAACGTTAACTCGTTGAACTTCGGAGCTCTACTTCCGTCAGCGTGAGGTAAATGAGCGTAAGCAAGGCACTGCCCTGGTCAATGAAGGTTGTAGGTACTGTCCGACTTACACTGGTGTATGAATTTTGAAGTACTTTGGTTTTATTGAGGCCGCAAATGGGGTTGGTATCGTTGGATACTGGGGCTGTTTTTTTGGCACGTGTGTAGAGGCTGGGGGACAGAGCTCTGGGTGATGTGATTTTTACAGAGCAGGGATTAGCAGCACAAAGGTTGAATTGTCCTTTTATAAATATCATCACACTTCGTCGCACACGATTCCCAAACCCATCCCTTGCAGCAGGTAATGAAACGAGTTTTTGAAAAAAGCAATGTTTGTAACTAAGGAATGATTAAAAAATAAGGTGGTCAATTTCCGGGCTTGATCAGGTAATTCCATTTGGGTATTTTCTCATCAAAAGTGATGTAGCGACCCATGTCGTTTTTGAAGTTGTGGTCAAGCGGCCTCTTGGTGGCGTAAGT
>JBDNFP010000074.1:0-6621 GCA_041689775.1 Spirosomataceae bacterium | reverse complement strand
TTGCGGGATAGCTCCCGGCTTATGGTTGATTTGTAAATCCCTACCTGTTCAGCGATATAGCCTTGCGAATGGCCTGTGTCAACCAAGGTACAAATTTGATACCTTGGTTCCAGCGTGAAATGATTCATACTTATTTTGAGTTTGGCGACCCAAAAGTATGAAGTTTTCTGAAGCCGGGTTTTTTTAAACCAATGTTACGTTTATTACTTGAATCCAAGGAGTTTTTTTAAGGAGAATTTTATAGTTCTATTTCTCAACTTGCTTTTTATCAGTGTTTTACGGTATTTATAAAATTCCAATTAGACGCAATTGTTCCTTAATTACGCAGCTATTTGAATTTTTCTAAACATATTGTACACCAAATTTAGCGTGCCAACAGCGGCAGTAGCTCTCTTTATTCCGATACAATCAAGGGTCATGGAGTGCATAGAGTTTTCCATAAAGCCAAAGATATGTTCAACTCTTGCTCTAATTCTTGATTTTTCGGTATTAGAGGCTTTCTGATTTTCTGTCAAAAGAGCATTTTTACAGCCCTTTTCGTGGACTTTATTGTTCATTTTATGTTTTGAGATTAAAATTTCTTGATCTTTACCAGTGTAGGCTGAGTCAGCGTGTAAATTTTGCCCTTCATCAGTATTGTCCAAGAGCAAATCAAGGGCTTGCGAGTCATGAACAGAGGCATCCGTCACACACACTATTTTGTGACTATTTTACTTTTACCATCAATTTTAATATGATTTTTATAGCCGTAAAAGTTGACATCGTTTTTCTTCGTCCAACGCGCATCCATGTCCTTTTGGGCTAATTTATGAGGGTGGTTCACAAATTTGGGCGGTGTTTCCCCCGCCTTAATTTGTTGGTTTTCTTCCCGAGAATTGCGTTGTCTAGGCATTTCTATGAAGCTGGCATCGATTATCCGGCCTTCATTCAGAATTAAATTGAGGTGTTCTAACTCTTTGAGAAATAGGAAAAAGATGGGTCCTGCCAAGCCCAAATCAACTAGCCGTTCTTTGAAGTTCCATACCGTTTTACTGTCAGGAATATCATCGGCAATGGTTAAATTCAAAAATCGCATGAAACTCATTCGGTCGTTGATTTGATACTCAATCTGGTCGTCAGAAAGAGTATAATAGCGTTGTAAAATCAACACCTTAAACATTAACACATAGTCATAAGCAGGTCTACCTCCCTTGCCTTTTTGTAGTTTAGATAGGTTTGTTTCTAAGATTGACCTGAATATTTCAAAATCCACTCCTTTACTTATGTTTCTCCAAAGGGTCACCAAGCTTGGTCAGTTTACTGAGACGAATATCTTGGTCGAAAAAACCACAATCTCGGTGCCTTTTAAATGTTTTCATAACGTAATATAATAGATAATAATCTGATTACAAATACATTGTGAAGTATATTCAAGCGAATTTGGTTTTTAGAGACACTCTTAAGTCCAACGACACAACTAGATCCTCTGTACAAATTCACAGGAAGAGTATCTATCTTTGGCGTCCAAAACAACCAATCAACCTATGAATTTTCGTTACCTGGTACTAGTTTCTTCCGTTCTGATCTTTCAAACCCGGATAGTTTTTGCGCAGATCGATACTACAACTTTACGCGAAGGAGGTACCCTAAATCAGATTACGGTGGCGGCCTCTCGTACCGCCGAACGGGTCATGGAAAGCCCGGTGACCCTTGAACATATTGGGTCCCAAGCTCTTCAAAGGTCGGCCTCCATCGACCTGATCTCCGGCCTTGCCAAATACAAAGGCATTGATGTGAGTCAATCGAGCTGGCTGATTACCAGTTTTAGCAGTCGGGGATTTAACAGTAATAAAGCGGAGCGCGTAGTTCAGTTAGCCGACTACGTAGATATCACCTCTCCCACCGCTTCCTTGTACTATGGCAACTGGGTGGGTATTTCTGACCTTGATTTAGAAAGCGTAGATATCGTTCACGGCGCCAATTCTGCACTTTACGGGTCTAATGCGCTCAATGGCGTAATGCTCATGCACTCCAAAGATCCATTCAAAACCCCAGGGTTGAGTGCATCACTTCGCGGTGGAAGTCGAAATATGATTGACTTACAGGTTCGTTACGCCCAAACCGTTGGAAAGAAGCTCGCCTTTAAATTAAACGCAAACTATTTCTCGGCCGATGAATTTATTGCTTCCAGTGACGCTGCCATCAAACGCGTTACCTCCGGCGGCCTCGCCGGGGCCGATCCCTCCAATAACCTGGAAGGCTCACCACTAGGCTGGAATGCGGTCAATCGCTACGGTGACGCGGGTACTACTGTAAGTACTCCGTCATTAACCGCCCTCAATAATGGTAATTCCTATCGTATATATGCTCCGGGCTATTCGGAAGCCTCTATGCTATGGGCCAAAGCACCGGGAGATTTATTTACGGTGCTAGGAAATAGCTACAAAGCCGGAAACATTCGGATTAATCCATCGCTGCATTACAAAATCAATGACCGTACCAAACTGGTGTATGAATACCGCTACACATTCAGCAACGGTATTTTTCAAAGTAGCAGCCGCTATGCCCAACGGGCCATGCAATATGACCTTCACCGGGCTGAACTTTCCGGAAAAGGTTGGTTTGTGCGAGCCTACACCGTATATGATTACGGCGGAAAGGCCTATGATTTAAGTTCCCTCGGAAACGGTATCATGGGAAGCGTAATGACCACCGGTACCCAGTCCAACGGTAACCGCTACCCTACCTACGGACAAAATTACGCCACTCTCTGGAATCAGATATTCGCCGCCGCCCGCACCAATGGACTCAGCGCCAATTCAAGCCTGAATGGTATTTACAACGCAAATCCCGACGGAGCTGCTCCTTCGATCTATACCCTTCCTCAGGCAGTACCAGGCAATCTCGGTATTTCGGCAGCCCAGCAGCTGGCATCCCAGATTGCCTCCGGGGTTATGCTTCCTACCAACTCCAAAGCATTTGAAGACTTACGCCGTCAAATTGTGAGTGGTGTTGGTACCATCGAAGTAAACGGAGCACGCACCGTTCGCGGCGCCGCCTTTGCCAACACCGCCCGTTTCTGGGATTTGAGCACGCAGAAGGAGTGGCAATTGGCTGAAAATACCAACGTTGTAGCCGGGGCATCCTTTCGTTCTCATATATTACGTTCTGCCGGGACACTACTCGCCGATGGAGATAAATCCCCCATCAAGCCAGGTACCAATGAGGTAGAATCCCGTGATCAGATTGTGAACTGGGAAGGTGGAGCCTACGGGCAAATTCGTCAGAACCTGTTGAACAACAGACTACGGCTTGCTTTTGCCGGACGGGTTGACAACTTCCAGAACTTTGGTACCCGCTTCTCTCCCCGGATATCGGGCGTTTTAACGTTAGGAGAGAATCGGCAGCATAATCTGCGTGTAAACTACGCTCAGGCGTACCGGCAGCCGGCCCAATTGGATCAGTATATTTATCTGGACTTTGGCTCCTTGCTGGTTCAGGGGAATATTGATAGGGGTTTTGTGGGTTTAAATGCTGTTTCGATACTACCGAACGGACAATCCAATCCAAATTTCCTGAAACCACAGACGATAAAAAAACTTACCCCCGAACAATCAAATACCTGGGAGATTGGCTACAAAGCACAAATTTTCAAAGGCTTCTATGTGGATGCCAGCTACTATCATTCCTTATACCAAAATTTTATCGGTACACTTCGTTTTTACGGTCGTGAAGATGGGTTACCCGTTTCCGGGGCTCCATTCCCAACCGCTACCGGCGATTTTGCCAAGCCAGCGACGGATCGTACCCGGGGTCGGCTTGTTCAGGTATGGGCCAACGCCGAAAAGCAAGTTAGTACTCAAGGCGTTGTCTTGTCAGCTGATTATTACACCAGCAAACGGATTCACCTTTACTCCAACTATACCTGGTCGCATATCAACGAAGACGATGTACCAGGGTTAATTTTAGGATTTAATACTCCCACCCATAAAGTTAACGTAGGGTTTGAAGGGGAGTACGATCAATTGATGTACAGCCTAAACTACCGCTACCAAACGGGCTATAATTTCTTCATGCCTTTCGATGAAGGAAAAATCGCCGCTTACGGCACCCTCGACTCTCAGATCGGGTATAAAATCCCTTCCAAGAAAAGCACTCTGAGACTTGGCGGTACCAACCTGACCAACGCTAATGCTATTTCGGCCTACGGTTCTGCACCAATCGGCCGGGTCGTGTATCTTGGGTGGCTAATTGGAATATAAAAAAGGTAACGAAAAATCGGAACGAGGCCGGCCATCAAATGCTGGCCTTTTTCTTGTTGGAGAAGGTGATCCTACCGGTGGCAATTGCCTATTTGCTACTGATTTAACTTGCCTGCCAGATTAAAATCGGCTGATACCAAATTTTATTGGCTCAATAACTCATTTATGGAGGGATTATTGCGGGGATTAAATTTTTATTCCGTAGTTGGTTGTTCTAGCTTTGCGGTCAGAAAGACCATAAATTTTTTGTTGAAAATCAATCTTACATAGCAAATGTCAAGACGACTGATCCTGCTGGCAGGCGTAGTTACTGTTATTGCCTTTACCGCTGCTCAATCACTTTTTGTCAAGTTTAGTGATATATTCTCCCCGGAGAAAATTGAAAAGGCCGAAATTAAAGCCAAAAAAAACGCCCCAATTATTTACGGAATCCCGACGGATTCATTGGTTATTCTGGAAAGTGTAGTTGAATCAGGAGCAACAATTTCAACCTTACTAAATCCCCACAATATTTCGACCGCGACTATCCATGAATTAAGCGCCAAAGCGAAGGAGGTTTTCAGCGTGCGCAAAATCAGACCCCGGCGTAAATATACCTTACTTCATACGACGGATAGTTTAGAGACAGCCCACTACCTCATATACGAACCCAATAAGGTTGAGTACGTCGTTTTCAATTTGCAGGGCACTCTCGATGTTACCCTGCACCAACTAAAAGTTGACATTGTAGATCGCGAAATGGTGGGTGAAATAGAAGGTTCTTTGTACGAGTCAATTCTCAAGGCCGGGGGATCGGCCCAACTCGTGAACCAGCTAGCGGACATTTACGCCTGGCGCTTAGACCTTAACCACATCCAAGCCGGAGATACGTATAAATTGATTTTTGAGGAGAAGCAGGTAAATGGTAAAACCATTGAAAGCGGAAAGCTAAAAGGAGCCTTCATTGAACACAAGGGACAACCGTTGTATGCAATCGGGTTTGATCAGGGTAATGGTCTAAACTACTTTGATCAGGATGGACAGAGTTTCAAGAAGGCATTTCTGAAAGAGCCGGTTGAATATAGCCGGATCAGTTCGAGGTATACCCAAAGAAGGTTTCATCCCGTGCAGAATCGCTACAAAGCGCACTTGGGTACTGACTTCGCGGCTCCGCGTGGCACACCCATCCGGAGCGTGGGCGACGGAGTGGTAGTAGAGGCTACCCGAACCAGGGGAAACGGAAATTACGTCAAGATCAAACACAATAAAACCTACACGACGCAGTACCTTCACATGTCGCGCTTTGCCAAAGGAGTCAGGAGAGGAAGCCGCGTGGCCATGGGACAAACGATTGGCTACGTGGGTAGTACTGGTCTTTCAACGGGGCCCCACCTATGCTACCGTTTCTGGAAGAATGGTCGTCAGGTAGATGCTTTGCGAGAAAAACTACCGTCGGCCAAACCCGTGGATCAGGACCATATGACTGATTTTATGGTTTTGCGGGAAACTATCATTGGCCGGATGGAAGCGATGAATAGCACCACGAATCAAGAAAATATGCTTGCAACCAGAAGATCAGAAGCCGATCAATCGGCTATTTAGATTTAAAATAGTTCGGCCGTAGGCAAAAAAATGAATTTGACAAAAGACGGGTAGGAAACTACTCGTCTTTTGTGCATTTGTATAGTTAGTTTCCAAAACTCGCCTCTACATAACTACCCTATGCAATCAAATTTAGAAGCCGGGTCCATCATCCTGGCCGGAGCAACCGGCGACCTCGGTGGTCGTACTGCCGAATCCCTTATTCAACGAGGGGCAAATGTCCGAGCCCTTGTGCGCTCAGGAACGAGTCCGGATAATATCAGCAAACTTCAAAATAGCGGGATTACCGTGGTCGAAGTAGATTATACCAACCCGATCGAATTAGCCAAAGCCTGTGCCGGTGGCAGCGTGGTTGTTTTGGCTTTATCAGGACTACGGGATGTCATTGTTGATACACAAACCCAATTACTGAACGCTGCCATCGAAGCCAGAATCCCGAGATTCATTCCTTCTGATTTTGCCGTTGATTTTACTAAACTACCGGAAGGTACCAATCGTAACCTGGACTTTCGACAGGAATTCCGTAAGATTCTGAACGATGCACCCATCGCCGCCACCTCCATTCTGAATGGTATGTTCAGTGATCTGCTTACGGGTCAAGCTCCGGTTATTCTGTACCCGATGAAATGAATCGTCTACTGGGGAGATAAGGATCAGTTACTTGATTTTACTACCATTGCGAATACCGCTGAGTACACCGCCGCTGCCGCACTTGACCCCACTACTCCGCGCTATTTACGGATTGCTGGTGATGTACAAAGTGCCAACGGCTTATTAGTAGCCGCCGAAAAAGAAACGG
>JBDNFP010000073.1:0-8011 GCA_041689775.1 Spirosomataceae bacterium | reverse complement strand
GAATGGGTAGGGAGTTCTCCGTACCCAACTCTGGTATGTGGAGACTTTAATGAAACACCATACAGCTACGTATATGGCCGTATGAATAGGTTACTTACCAATGCATTTGAAGAAAAAGGGATAGGATTTGGATTCACTTTCAACCGTCTACCCTATTTTATCCGGATCGATCATCAATTCTATGATAAAAGTAAACTGCAACTCATTGACTTTAAAACCTTAAATAAAACGCCTTACTCTGACCACTACCCCATTGTAGGTACCTACACCGTAAAATAGATAATCTTTAACGGTAATTTTACGTGGAATGAGTCTTATAAAGACCAGAAACCGTCTACTTTTGACTACTGTTTTGAATAAGTACCTGTTCCTCGATCATTCATAACGCAACTCCATTTCTCACTATCCCTATGATTCAGCTAGTTACCCTAGATATGGCAGGTACCACTGTCACCGACCGCCATGAAGTAGAGGCTTGCTTTGCCGAAGCAGCCGTTAAAACCGGTCTCACGGTAAGTGATGATCGAATTCTGGCCATGCAAGGGCTCCATAAATACTTCGTTTTTCAAACTTTATGGGAAGAAATCCTGGGTAGCACTACCCACCCTGAATGGCAAATGCGGGTTGATAAATCCTACAAAGTATTCACAGAAGTACTTGAAAAACATTATTCTACCCATGACCTCACCCCAACGGAAGGTTGTCTAGAACTTTTTGACTATTTACACAAAAATAACATTCAGATAGCGCTTACTACCGGCTTTTACCGCAAGGTATGTGATATTATTCTGAAAAAATTAGGCTGGCTAGATAGCCTTAATGAGCAACGCGTGGGAAGTTCTTCCAGTATTATTCAGGCTTCCATCACTAGTGATGAGGTAGAGAAAGGACGTCCCCACCCGTTCATGATCCAAAAAGCTATGCTACTTTTGGGCGTAGGCAACCCACAAAATATTATTAACGTAGGTGATACCCCCTCGGACATCCAATCAGGATTTGGGGCGAATTGTCGTTTAAGCCTTGCCGTTACCAACGGTACCCACACCAAAGAGCAATTAGCTCCGCACCACCCTTCTGAACTCATTGGCTCACTGCACGATATTATTCCGATTATTGAAGGGATTCAAAACTCCAAACACTAAACGCACTACTACCTATGAAAACGTTCGATTTAGTAGTGGTTGGAGCTGGCATATTGGGCACCTCACACGCTCTGTTAGCCGCCAAAGCTGGTAAGCGGGTTGCTTTGCTGGAAAAGGATAACCGCCCGGTAAGCGCTACGGTACGTAATTTTGGGCAAGTCGTTCCCTCAGGGTTATCGGGCCGTTGGCATACGTACGGGCGCCGTTCCGTGGAACTCTACAAGGAAATACAACAGGAGTTTGATCTGACCGTACGGCCATTAGGTTCAGTATACGTAGCATCCGATGAGGAGGAAATGCAGATAGCCCACGAATCAGCTTCCCTGTTCGCGGCAAAAGATTTCCCCTGCGAACTATTGACTGCCTCCCAAACCTTGGACCGCTTTCCGTACTTGCGCGATGATTATGTAAAAGGTAGTATTTTCTTTTCTGATGATGTAAGTGTGGAGCCTGATACAATGATCCATCGGCTCATCGCTTTCGGAGTTCAGAAATACGGTATCACTTACATGCCCAACACGGCCGTACTTGCTTGTGAACCAAAAGCTGGCCTGATCGAAACCAAGACGGCTCAAGGAGCTACTATTCAGTCTGAGCGGGCGCTTATTTGTAATGGCAGCGAGTTTCGTTTGCTATTCCCTGAATTGTACGCCACGAGCGGGCTGGTGGTCAGTAAGCTACAAATGCTTCAAACGTACCCAATCCCCCACATTGAGATGCACGGTAATATTCTCACCGGGCTTACCCTACGCCGGTACGAGGCATTTGAAGAATGCCCCTCTTTTGCTTCCCTGACGGTTCCCTCGCACTACACTGAACTAAAAAAATGGGGTATACACCTGCTGTTCAAACAGGCCACAGACGGCTCAATCATCCTAGGTGATTCCCACGAATACGCTGGCGCCGATAAAGTGGACGATCTGGGATTTGACGTTCAGGAATCTATCAACGAGTTAATACTCCAAGAAGCAGAACGAATCGTTACCTTTCCGGTACGAGGTATTTCGCGCACCTGGGCGGGCTACTATGCGCAACATCCCGACGAAGTATTCGAACACGAAGTAGCGCCAGGCCTTGACATTATAACAGGGGTAGGTGGCAAAGGCATGACGTCTAGCCTGGGCTTTGCGGAGGAAAACGTGCGTACCTGGTATGGACTTTACTCATTCGACTTTTAGCGGACCGAAACTACACGTTCATATTTCGGGCCAACGGTCGTTCATTGCTGGTATTTACCACGCTAGAAATCATCGAAGACCGTCTACTCCCCTATGATTTCTAGCGTATTACCCGTCGAGCCGGCGACAAAAGGATTGAATCAGAAGTTTGAAAGCGGTGGGCTTAGTTATAGGTTGAACTCAGGTCGGGCTAACGATCTTTGAGGCTCCCAAACCGGCGCTGTACTTAGCCCGAAAGGAAGCATAGGAAAACAACGTCAAAACCACATAAAGGCCGCTCAACGTGTAGCAGCCATACACAAAGAACGCCTGAAAACTAATATTGGGCTGTCCGAAGTTTTTGTACAGTAGTACAGCTACACTACCCAAATACCCATACCAGTCGGCGAGGGTAACGATAAAACCCACGGTGCTAACATAGCGAAACGAGGCCACCAGGCGCTCAAAATACAGACCGTTGCAAGGAACATAGGCCATGTACAAACCCAGCCCGGTAAACATAAACCATGGGCCCGGCGACAAAAGGCCGAGCTGATAGAACCAAGTACTGAGCCCCACGAGGAGAGCGCCCGCTACCATGAGGATATTGATAATGGTAAAAGCACGGAAGTGATTGTCTACCCAGCGAAGGCCGGCCATCAGGCCGAGGATAATAAAGGCTATGAGTGTTTCGGTTAGGGCAAAGATAGCGGGATTTTCTACCGCAGCCCCCTTCAAGATTTCGGTTCCAAAATTGTCGCGAAAATCACGAAAAGCCGTGAGTAGTACGTAAGAAGTAATCAGTAGCGCAAGGCCCGTTGGGAAGGTTTGCACAAATTTCTTGCGATCAAGGCGGTTCATCGGCAGGCGTTCGGTACGCAAAGACTTATCCTCTTCGGTTGGCTTGGAGATACGACTGAGCCCCCACACTGAAAGCAGCATAGGGAGTATAAACAACAGACCAGTAATGAAGGGAGCCCATAGTTCTGACACTCCACCCTGTTGCATCAATAGCAAAGAAACGGTTTTAACGAGCCCTGCCGAAAAAATAAAGGAGGCCGTCAGGGCCGAAATCAGAATCTCGGTCTGTTTGCGCCCTTCCAGAAAACCAAGTACCGTGCCATACACCATGCCTAAGGGTAGTCCATTCAGAAAAAGGAACACGATGTTGTAAGGGGCGGGTACCGTCGCAAACCCCAGCAGGGCTAGTTGGGCAAACGCAACCAAGGCCAGCAGGTAGAGTGGGCGTTGGTGGGGCTTCATTTCGGATACTACTTTTATTCCTATTAACTTCGAAACGGCGTAGCCAAGTACCTGTGCCGTCACAAGCCATATTTTGTAGTCTACCCCACCGAATTCAATCCCCTCAAACTGCACGGCAGTAATGCCTTTTCGGAAACCAGCCATACAGCTGTAAGTACAAAAAGCCGCCACGGCACCTAGGAGAGTGGTATAGAGTTCGGGATTCTTTTTCAAGGAGGTAGTTCGTTTTCAGGATTACGAAAATAAGCAGGGAAACGGGAAGTTTGCCTTTTATTGACGTTAATTTATTATGAATTGAAAACTCACTGCCACTCATTGGGGCGCTGTGCTGTACGACTCAGGCTCTCCGTACAGGGCTCACAGACATTCCAATAGGGGTACACGGTTTTGGCAAAAGGCTGTACAGATGCCCGGAAACGATTGATGTATACAATTTCCTCCTTCCGGAATGAAACCTGAAAATAGCCCAGGAGGGGTGTACCACCAGGGTCGGCATTGTGAAGATTTCCGACCAACGTAGCCGGGGGAATGTCAAATACACTGCCGACGTTGGTGGTCAGGTTCTGTATAGTTTGCCAATAGTGGTAGGCCCCGCGACTTAGCGATTGTTGGCCAATGCGCAGGTAATACGGAAGAATGTCGTCGTTGGGTACCTCGGCGATCTGCTTGCCGCTCAGCCGACGGCCGTTTACCAGCCTGTCTGAGGCAATAAAGATTTTTCCAAGGCTACGTTTTAATGTTCCAGCAATCGGTGCAGCAACGCTTCCAATAGGTAGCGGCCTCTTGCCGGTACAATACGCAATATTCGGGCTTGTCAAAATGAATCCAGTCCCATTGGTAATAGTTTTCTGTATTGGCGGGGTCATTTACGTCTAAAAAAACTTGAAACTGGCCGTTTACACTATTTCCCTGCTGGGTCACCCGTCGAAATGAAGTGTATACGGTGTCAATGGAAGGAACCGGCATCAACCGCTCGGGTTCGGAGTAGTACGATTGTCCCTTATAGGTGATACCCAGCGTATATTCACCTTCTATTCGCCCCCGAAATCCAGCGGGCGATTCGAAATTCCCCTTACCGTCATCTACAAAATCGGTGCGGGTACCCTCGCTGTCGGTCACCCAAATTTTTGCATCCTGCACACGCTCATCGTACACGCTTTCGGTACTGTTGTAGCCCGCCGAGAGCGTCAGCGCGAAGCGGTACGGACCGGGGGTGTCGGTGAGGGTACCTTCGAAGACCAGGTATTTCTCGCCACCGACCAGCTTAGGGTCGTAAGGGTCTACACAGGTACCAAGCAGCAGCATGAGGGAGATTCCCAGGCATGTATTTCTCATTTGAATTTAAAATTATAACTCACCGAAGGAATCATTGCGCCCAAAACCGAGAGCTTGTATACCTTGACCGGGTTGTAGTATTGGGCATACACCGGGAGCGTATTTGCATACACCGAATACGCATTGCGTCGCCCCAGTACATTGTAGATCGACAGGCTAAAATCGCTCTCGAATTTCCTCCCCGGCACCCGTCGCCCATTCACAACCAGCCCGAGGTCTCCACGGATATAAGCGGGCAGGCGCCCCCGATTGCGGTCGGTGTAAAAGGGGACGGTGCGGGTACCTAGATAAATCTTTGCCGTAGGGTAGGTAATAGGACGCCCGGAAGTGTACACGCCATTCATAGATACACTGACGCGGGTGCTGAGTTTGTAGTTCAGCACGGCGTTCAGGACATGCGGCCGATCATAACCCGCTGGGTAGTAAGCCCCATTGTTGATGCGCTCGTCGGATGTACTGCCGTCCAGTCGGAAGCGGGTTTGTGAGTAGGTGTAGCTCAGCCAGCCCGTCAGCAATCCACTGTTGCGGCGCAGCATCATTTCCACCCCTTGCGCAAAGCCCTCCCCCTGCAACACGGCTGTTTCGGGGTAGCGGTTGAGCAGCAGTGGCACGTTGCCCCGAAAATCGGTGATACGCGTGAGCTTTTTATAAAAGACCTCCGCCGACAGTTCGACGCTCGATTTGGGTAAAAGCTGAAAGTACCCCACCGAAAGTTGGTCAGCCACCTGCGGCTGCACGTGTTCATCGGCCAGTTTCCAGCGGTCGGCGGGAAGGGCAGCGGCAGTATTGGAGAGCAGTTGGAGGTACTGCACCATGCGGCTCACGCCGAGTTTCAAAGAAACATCCTTCCGAAGCGACCAGCGCACCGAAAAGCGCGGTTCCAGATTACCAAAGGTAGAGCCAAGTTTTCCGGCTTGGGTTAGTACCGAGTCTGTAAGCGTTTCGGCAGTGGGGGCTCGCCCAAGGAGGTAACGGTAGGTAGCGTCGGGTCCCAGCCGCCCAAACCACGAGCCGCGCAGCCCCGCCTGAATCGACCACCGTTCGCTGAGCGCCAGGTCGGTATTGGCGTACACAGCCAGCTCGAGCGCCTGCTCGTTGGGTAGTCGCACGGAATTGACTTGGGAATACGAGCCCACCGCCTCGAGCCGCCCGGCTGTGACCTCGTAGCGGATCGCGCTCAGGCCGAGGTCCGTCTGCCAGCGGTCGTTGGGGGCGTAAGTGAAGTTGGTTTTAATTTGCGCATAGTCCACGCCTGATGTCAGTAGGTAGGCCTTGGCTGAGTCGGGAACGCTTACCTCGGCTACGTAGCGACTCCAGACCGCACTGCTCTGCACTTGCCAGCAGGCCGACAGGTAATGCGACCAACTCAGCGTGGCGGCATTGGTGCGCCACGCGAAGGTGGAAGAGGAACCGCTCAACTCGACCTGTTGCAGCGAATCGCCGGGTAGTGTGAAACTGTCCGAAGAACGGAAGGCCGTCAGTGAGATTTTGTTGCGGCCATTGGGGCGGTAATCGAGCCGAGTGTTGAGGTCATGAAAACTGCCTTTTACCCCACCCAGGGCTTTAATGGGAAAAGCTTTGAGCAGGGGTTTAACCGTCAGAGTCGTCCCGCGACGTAGAAGGCTAGTTTTTCTTTCACGATCGGTGCTTCTATCATCAGCCGACTACTCAGTAACCCAATGCCCGCCGACACCCCGAGTTTGGGCGCAGTAGCTTCGCGCAGCCGCACGTGCAGCACCGAGGCGGCGCGGCCCCCGTAGCGGGCGGGGGCACTACCCCGGTAAAAATCCATGTCCTGCACCACATCGGGGTTAAAGACCGACAGGAAGCCCAGCAAATGCTGCGCGTTGAAAAGGGGTACCTCATCGAGTAGAATCAGGTTTTGGTCGGCGGCTCCACCGCGCACGTTGAAGCCCGTGGACGCTTCGCCTACGCTGCTCACACCTGGTAGCATCTGCACCGACCTCAGTACGTCCAGCTCACCAAACAGCGTGGGTAAGGTACGCAAAGTCCTGATGGATAGCGTCGTCAGGCCCACAGCGGTACTCAACACTTGTTGACCCGGCTGCTGCCCCGTCACGATGGCTTCTCGCAGTAGCGTGACGCGCTCGGCCAGTTGGACACTCAGCGTATCGTTGCTCCGAACAGTGAGACTACGCTGCCGGGTTTGGTAGCCCGCACTGGAAAACTGAATCGTTTGCAGTCCTTTGGGTACCCGTACCGCATACCGTCCCAGCGAATCGGTGGTGGCTCCGTAGCCCGCTTCCAGCACCAATATGGATGCCCCGGCCAATGGTCGGTTGGCGGTATCGCGGACGTAGCCCGTGAGTTGGAAGTTATTTTGGGCAAAGGCGGTGATTGGCAGGAGAAGGAAAAAAGCTAAGGCGTAGCGTATTGTCATGCGGTAGTAGTTGTGTAATAAAGTAGTAATCAGGTGGAGCGTTTACTTTATTCAACCCACCCCTCCGGTTGCGTTCTGGTTCGGTAAAGGCTTTCCTGGCATGGTTCGCAAATTGAAGAAAAGGGCCAACTGGTCGGAGCAAAAGGTAATAGTGGTGCCTGAAAACGATTGATATACATGATTTTCTCAGTCCGTGCTGACACCTGGAAGTACCCCAAAATGGGCCGCCCACCTGTAGTTTCTTCCCGGAGGTTTCCAACCAGGCTAGACGGCGGAATATCGAAAACACTTCCCACATTACTCGTCAGATTGCGCACCGCCAGCCAGTACTGGTAGGCCCCCAGACTGAGCGACTGCTGCCCAATTCTGAGGTAGTAAGGCCTACTGTCGTCGTTCGGAGCCGCGCCAATTTTCTGACCCGTCAATCTTCCTCCATCCACCAGGCGGTCGGTCGCAATCAGAATATCCCCCGCACTTTTAACTATATTCCAACAACGTGTACAACATGGCTTCCAAACCTTGTTTTCCAAAACACAACCAATTGGCCGATAATAATGGACCCAGTCCCACTGGTTAATAGTCTGAGCAGTTTTCGGGCATTGATTTGGTAAAGATCAAAAAGGGTCGTGAGGTTGAAATCCGCATTTCACCCCCTACGACCCATGAGCATCGAAAAGACACTCGGGCCAATATTGGCCAAACTTTCTGACGTT
>JBDNFP010000072.1:0-7609 GCA_041689775.1 Spirosomataceae bacterium | reverse complement strand
TATATTGATTTTTTTGATGGCTGTGATTTCATTTACCTATTTTTTTATGTACTCACCTTGTATTTTTTGTTGGTCAGTCTTTTGAAACTCAGGCTTCTTTCCCCAAAGTTGATCAATAAGCCGATTTCCAGGTTATAGGCTTCGAGGTAGTTGATGGCTTGTGCTAAATGGACATCTTCGATTTTGGAAACGGCTTTCAATTCGACCGATAGCATTTCTTCCACCAAAAAATCCACCCGACGCAATCCGATCCGTTCATTCCGGTAAAATATCGGCATCTCGAACTCCCGCCTAAAATTAATCTCCTCCAACCCCAATTCAATCGCCAAAGCCCTTTGATATATCACTTCCTGAAATCCGTTCCCCAAAAAACTATGCACTGTCATCGCGCATTTGATAATCCTACCCGTTAGCTCCGAATATTTGTACACCTCATTGACCATAAATACAATCCTCAAAAAAGTAAAATCCCAAAACAGCAAAAACACAACCAAAGAAAAAACTAAAAGAAACCTCAAAGAAGACTAAAAAAAGAAATCACAAAAATCACACAATCACAAAAAATCACAGTTCAGATACTTGCACCTCGCCCGAAATAAGCTTGGGAAGGAGCGTGTCGCGGAGGGTTGTAAGCGATATATTTTCCTTTACATTAGCTTCTATATATTCAAACTTTTCTTTCACTAATCCATCAAATTTCAATGCGAGATTATTTCCAGGATAGGCAATCCTAATAGTAGCAAAAGTTGAGGTAGTTATAGTGTCAAAGACCGCACCGTGTGTATTTTGCCTTAATTTTGTAACAGCTTCTTTTAAAATAAAATAATTAAAATATGGACCAATACCATTTATACCATAACATGATTGATTCATTGCCATTGGCTCACCAACAAATGCTAGCTTTCCGACAGTCCCTCGTGCAGTAATTATGGTAGTACCTTTCTGTAATAGTTTTGTTGATGAGTTATTTAGCCCTAATTCTGATATCTTTTCAAGAGTATCAACAACTATGATTTGGGATTCATTTGGCGCATCTTGAATTGAGAACCAAGGTATGTTACCATTCCAATATTCTTCATTGGATCGTTTTGGCGTTCCTCCACCTGTAATTTTGATAAACTCTGAAAGGGTACCCACCCGCCACCCCAGCGGAATCTCCCCCAACCCACTCTCCACCATTTCCCCGCCGGAGGATTGATAAGGTACCCCCTCCGCATCGGGAAACTCAAAATCCACAAACCACTGCTTGAACAGCGCCTGCGCCAAGGCTTCCAACTCCCGGTTGATCTGGTTGTTGAGCTCTATTTTATCATCCAGCGAAGAGAGGATTTCGGCAATAGCGGTTTGGGTGGTTAGGGGCGGGAGGGTGATATCAATTTCTTTGAGTGATTTTGTTGGACTCGCAATTGAGGGTACCCCAACCTGTGCACTGTTTTTTAGTAGTTCATATTGACCTGTTGCAGACTTAAACCAATAATATAAATATATAGGCAACAGCAGAGATTTTTCAACTGTCAATCGCATCTGGCTTTGAGAAACCAGATAGTATGGGTGTTTATTATGTGGAATTATTCCCACTTGCCCAATAGTACCCCGATGTGTGAATACTAGGTCATCAGGATATGCTAAGCTTCTTTTTAGAGACAAGGCCTTCTTTTCGGAAACGAACACAAAATTTTTGTCTTCAAATCCACCATAATTCAAATTGCCTCCCCTGATTACCGGTACTCCTGAGGAGATAAAATTATCTGCTTTTAGATTCGATCCAAAAGGGCCCATCGCAATATCTATTGCAACCTCATCTAACTTATACTTTATCCAATCCGTCATTTTACAAAGTTTTCCAGTAAGCAATTCTTGTTTCGCATTCGTGTTGGGGTAAGCCGAGGCGCGTGTTAACTTTTTCGCGCAATTCGGCTAGTTTTAATATTGCTGTGGTTGCGGTGAGCGTTTGTTGTTCTATCATCCGATCTAATATCCAGAGGTGCCCACAGACGGTCAATTTTTTGGAGGTGGCAAACTTCCGAAGATTGTTGTCAGAAGTCAGTAGGTTTCCATTCACTTTCTGAGCGCAGACCACCGCTGAGCAATCCTGCTGAGATAGTTGAGGCTTCTCGGCTTGCAGGAGAAATATATCTACTAACTCCTGCCCGGTAAATGTTACAATCGTCAACCGCCCGGTTTCCTGATACGCGCGAAGCTGTTCCCGCTGCTCATCATGTAATTCAGCCAATATCAAATCGGTGGTTTGGAAAGCCATATTCATTTTGAAAAAGGCGGGTAGCAGTTGGAGCTTCACCAGATCAATCAGCACATTGGCATCATTGACTACTACGATCATATTTCGATATATTCGTCGCGAAAGGTAGCTAGTTTTTGATTCGCCAGGTTGGCCGCTTTACTCATAGAAATGACTTCTTCGGCGGTAGCCCGGTACAGCAATTGTTTAAATCGAGACGAATGTTCCCGGCCAATATATTCACCCAGATCCGCTTCTTTTCTCCGCTCTTCTTTTTGCGAAATCCATTTGCAAAATTTAAGGTAGAGAATATCACTAACTACGTCCAGTGCCTTAGCCCGCGCCATAATGGCCTGCACTGAAATACCGTAGGTCTCTTTAATAGTAATTAATTCAGCAGTGCTAATCGACTGGCGGGGAGGCACCAGCACTTTCAGGAAAGTCTCCTTGGGTATAAGCATGGCCCCGGCGAAGCGGTGACAAAGCTTTTCTTTTTGTTTGGCTTCGAGGGCGGCATCGAATTGAAGTACCAAATGCCCCAACTCGTGCAGCGCCGTGAAACGCTTCCGCTCAACAGGGAAATGTTGATTGACCACCACGATCGGTATTCCATCGTTAGTCCAACCCGATAGCCCGTCAAAAGCTTCGTCGGTGTCCAGCTCGATGACTTTTACTTCTTTTTCTTCCAGTAGCTCAATGACATTCGGCAGGGCGTTGAAACCCAGCTTCCAGACCGTCAGCAAATGATTCACCGCCTCTTCCAGATCATCCCCGTCCCGAATCACCCGATCCTGAATCGGATTCACAAAGGCCGACGACAGATTGAGAAACTGTTCCAATTCAATGTAATTGGCCAGGCGATCCGTTACTTCCTCCTTAATGGCCGCAACGCTTTTGGCGGGAAGCTTACTCTTTTTCCGAAATTCGATATTCTCGATAGAAACCGTGTAGGGCCGAAAAAAGTAATCCGTTTTTACGTTCAATGCAGTCGCCAGTGCCAGCAGTACCGTACTATCGGGCATCATGGCTGCACTTTCGTACTTGGTAATGGCCGTGTGGCTTACCAACCCATTCATTTTATCGGCCAGCTCACGGAGTGAGAGCCCGGCCAGGGTTCGGGCCGATTTTATTCTTTTAGCAATAATTTCTTTCATAATTTTCAGGAGATGGGTTTACAAAAATACACTATTATAGTTATTTGTAAACCAAAAAGCCTGTTAAATTTCAATACCTACTTTCAACAGATTACCCTTAATACGCTCCTGCAACGCCGCCGACTGCGCAAAGTGGGCTTTCAGGTTGATTTCCTTCTATATCTGGTCTTTTGTTTTCAATTTTATTTTGATAGAAACAAATTAAGGTATTGAATATCAGGAAAATAACTCACTTTGTTTTTGATTTTGTTTTCATTTATTTTTTTTTGGAAGGGAATATCTACGACTTCTGTATGCGCCAGTGGTAGCTAAACCGTCTTTTTCAACCATCCGATAAACTGTTTTCCGCACATCGTCAGGGTACACTTCCGCAAGGCGCTGCTGGATTTCAGCCATCTTGCTTTCGCCATTGTGCCGGAGGTCTTCGTAGATCAACGCTTCCAGCTTATACGGCTCGATGGTTTTGAGACTGGGGGTGAGATTCAGCTTTGCCTGGGAGAACAAATCGGGATTCAGCAAATACTCCGTACCCTTTCTGGCTCCCCGACTGATGAGAATATTTTTGTCCAGCAGGCTACCCAGCCAATACTTAAGTTTGTCCTCCTGATTTAATTGCAGGGTGGTAGAAAGTTGGGTTGAGAGCAATTTTTTGCGAGTGGCAACCACCCCCAACGTGATAGCCTCTTTCTGAGTGAGCACAAAATGTTTATGGACATAGCCGATGACGGATAGCGCCTCCTCATCGAGAATCCCTGACTTGACGGTAACCACCAGCTTAGTGAATGAGCTTTCCAATTCAGGAAAGGGTTTGGCATCAAGGCTCAGCTTTTCATATACCAGATCGTAGCCGGAACCCTCTCCTTCCATCAATTTAAGATCATGCAATGTCTGGATAAGATGGGGATTCCTTCGTTGCCGCTCGTGCAGAATATTGTCCTTCGATATGCCCAGCGGTAAGCCCCCAGGATTTGTAAATACCACCCGGTCAGGATAAACTTCCAGAAAAATATCCCCTGAACTCGTGTACCGCTTATGGGCAATGGCATTGATTTAGCAGTTCCCTGATTACTTCTTTGGGGTAATCGCGAATCGTATCACGGAACAGTCCCTTCGACAATTCAACAGAGTAAGTCAATTCAACGGCCTCCTTTTCGATTTCAAGCAGCAACTGCATAGGGTTGTGCAGGTGAAAATGCCATTCTTTCTTACGAATTTTTTCTTCCAGCTCGTTGTAAACGATGTATTATAGCGTAATCGGGTAGTTTATCCTGGCTCGCTGCGCGGGAGTACCCAGCCAAAGTACCCCTAAATTAGTGAGGTAACCTTCGGGAGAGATAAGTTGATAGAATTCCAAAACCTCTGCGTCTGCCTTCTCTTTGATGAAGTCCGAAACCTTGTCCGACCTTCTGATATGGTACAGGAAATAGTCGATTTGGCTTTGGTCTGCTTTATCCAGGGTGATTTTTTGAGCTACAACCACTTCCCATTGGAAGGCATTTTTTTCGGCGGCAAGGCTTGTTAATTCTTCTCCGCTCACAGGATAGCAGTTATCCGATATTCTCATCAAAACTTTTCCGCCGGAAGTTGTAGCTATCGTGCGAGAAGAAGGCAGGATCTTAAAGGAAAAAAACTGCCCGCCATTTTCATGCGTGTGGATTTCAGGATTAGCGATCCCTACCCCATCCGTCAGACTCCGGAGCCTGCTGATGACCTTATTAATTTCTTCAATATCTACTTTCTGCTGAATTGGCGGCTCAGATTGCTTATTTTCAATGCCCACGATAATACGTCCGCCTTGTGCATTGGCAAAGCAAACGCAGGTTTCGGCCAGATTGGGTACGTCTGAATTTCTGCCAACCACTTGCCGAAGGCTCTTAAAATCAATACTGCTGTCTTCTTTCCAGTCGTTCATATTTCAATCCCTACCTTCAATAAATTAGCCTTAATCCGCTCCTGCAACACCGCCGACTCCGCAAAGTGGGCTTTCAGGTGGGTGGTTATTTCGGCTACTTTTTCATCAAAAGACACGCCGTCGTCCTCCACTTCCTCGGTACCTACGTAGCGTCCAGGGGTAAGCACGTAATTATTGGCCTCCACCTCGGCCAGCGTCGCCGCTTTGCAGAAGCCCGCCACGTCTTCGTAGGTACCTCCCAGGTTGCGCCAGCTATGGTAGGCGTCGGTGATTTGGGCCAGATCGTCGTCGGTGAGGGCGCGGTTACGGCGGCTCACCATGGTACCCAGCTTGCGGGCGTCGATGAACAGTATTTCGTTCGACCGATCCCGAAACTTATGGTTTTTGCGGTTGCGGGCCAAAAACCACAGACAGGCCGGTATCTGCGTATTGTAGAAAAGCTGCGTGGGTAAGGCTACCATGCAATCCACCAGTCCTTCGGCGATGAGTTCTTTGCGTATTTCATTCTCCGTACCGGAGTTCGTGGTCATGGAGCCGTTGGCCAGTACAATGCCCGCCGTGCCATTGGGGCTAAGCTTGTTTAAGAAAAGCTGCAACCAGCCGTAGTTGGCGTTTCCGGCCGGAGGTACCCCGTACTTCCACAAATGGCTATCCTGCAACTGCTCGCCGCCCCAATCGGAGATATTGAAAGGAGGGTTGGCCATGATGTAATCCGCTTTCAAATCTTTGTGCTGGTCGCTATGGAAGGTATCACCCAGCTCGATCTTGGCGTCGATGCCCCGGATGGCGAGGTTCATCTTGGCTAGCTTATAGGTCGTGGGGTTGCTCTCCTGTCCGTACACGGCAATATCGCCCAGCTTGCCGCCGTGGGCTTTCAAGAATTTCTCACTTTGCACAAACATCCCACCGCTACCGCAGCAACCGTCGTAAATTCGTCCATTATACGGTTCCAGCATTTCTACCAGTAGCTTCACGATGCTCTCGGGTGTGTAGAACTGTCCACCGCGCTTTCCTTCGGCATCGGCAAACATACCGAGGAAATACTCGTACACCTGCCCCAATAAATCCTTGCTACTATGCCCCGGCTGATTGAAGCCGACATTACCAATAAGGTCGATCAGTTCACCCAATCGCTTCTTATCCAACGCCGGACGGGCGTAGTCTTTGGGCAATACACCTTTCAACGAAGGATTATCCTTCTCGATGGCGTCCATGGCATCGTCAATATCTTTACCAATAGTAGGTAGCTTAGCCCGTTGGTATTGCAAATACTTCCAGCGTGCCGGCGGTGGTACGTAGAAAACGTTTTCAGCCAGGTACTCGTCCTTATCTTCCGGTTCGGCGTAAGGTTGTTCTTTGAGCCTGTCGTATAACTCGTCAAAACTATCGGATATATATTTCAAAAAGATCAGCCCCAATACAATATGCTTGTATTCGGCGGCATCCATGTTGTTGCGTAGTTTGTCGGCGGTTGCCCACAGGGTTTTTTCCAGGTCTTTTATTTCAGTCATTCGTTTGTTGAGATTGAGGTATAAAGCAGTGATCAACGCTTGTGGGGTGTAGCGCTGCGTTTAAATAAGAAGGAGTGTCGCAATGATCAAGCCGACGGGCTTTGAGTCGGGGGGCTTTCAAAGTAGTGTGGTTTGTAAAGGTTTAGAAATACTGGGCCTAAAAATAGTCTTTTTACCTTTTGGTAATGTAGATGTGGTGCGAACTATTTTCTACTTGTTGCACCCACAATTTATTACGCGGAAGTTTACACTACGTTTAAACTGGTATTTTCTTTTTACCCCAAATCACAATAATAAAAGCCTGACAATCTAATGATTATCAGGCTTTTATTATTTGCGGTCCGGACGGGACTCGAACCCGCGACCCCCTGCGTGACAGGCAGGTATTCTAACCAACTGAACTACCGAACCATTTTTCTCTTATATCGCTGTCGTTTCAGTGATATTGTGGTACAAAAGTAGGTGGTCAGACTATACTACGCAAGCGTCTTGTAATATTATTTTTTCGGGTTTTTCTTACAAAACTGATTATCAACTCTATTGGTCTTAAAAAAAGTCAAAAATATTTCTTGGCGACGTTTTTTATTGAAAAAAAAGCCCTGTTTTTAGTAAAGAAGGGGAAGAATCGAATTGTCCCTTCCCCTTGGCTTTACTTATCAGGAACCACAATTTTGGTTATAAAACCTTTTTATCGTGTCCACAAGTATCATTTTTTGGTAGTGTCTATAAAGGGTTGATCATTCAGCGACGGAGTCGCCATATGTTCCTGTTTTGAAATAGTGTTTGTTGATGT
>JBDNFP010000071.1:0-11831 GCA_041689775.1 Spirosomataceae bacterium | reverse complement strand
ACGATTGGCACTCTTTTTAGAACTTTCGTAATTTCGTCGATGAGGCTCTGCTTCATGGGAAAAAAGGAGATTTGTTGTTGAGGAACTACAAAAATCCGATTTTCCCATTTAATCCTTTCATTTTAGTAGGGTACAGTAGGGATTTACCCAATGATACCCCAAAAAAGTTTATTCTTCCTTTTTGCTACTGCGGTTTGCGGTTTTAATTTGGGCCTCAATGGTGTCCCATTGCTCCTCCGTTACTTCATTCAGGAAGTTAAATTGTCCGGCTGCTAAAACTTCCCCTCCGTCGATCGTGATTACTTCACCAGTCACGTACGCCGAGAAGTCAGACATCAAATAGGCCGCTAAGTTAGCTAATTCCTGATGATCGCCGACACGTTTGAGGGGAATACGGTTTTCAAAGGCAAATTTTTCGGCTAACTCGGCCGGAAACAAGCGGTCCCAGGCACCTTTGGTAGGAAACGGGCCGGGTGCCACGGCATTGAGACGTATACCGTGCCGGCCCCATTCGAACGCCAATGATTTGGTCATAGCCAATACTCCGGCTTTTGCCATAGCCGAAGGTACTACCCAGCCTGAGCCAGTCCAGGCGTACGTAGTAGAAATATTCAAGACCGTACCCTTGATGTTATTTGCAATCCAGTATTTGCCAAGAGCCAAAGTAAAGTAGTAGGTACCGCGAAGTACAATATCCACTATTGCATCCATAGCCTTGTAGGAGAGCCTCTCGGTTGGGCTGATGAAATTACCAGCGGAGTTGTTGACAATACCATTCACCTCCCCAAAGCGCTCAATGGATTGTGCAATTACATTTTCAATCTGATCCGTTTTTCGAACATCACACTCTACTCCTACTACATTACCGCCCGTTGCGGCTTGCAGTTCTTCCACGGCGGCGTCAATGACTGACATTTTTCGGCTACAAATAACAACGTTGGCGCCTAGTTCCAGAAAGTACTGGGACATAGATTTTCCAAGGCCGGTGCCTCCACCAGTCACGATAATTGTTTTTCCTTGCAGCGCGTCATTGCGGAGCATTCCTTGGGTAGGGTTCATAAGTAAGGTGTTAGTTTTTAGGTAAAAGGATGAGGTTATCTAAAATAAGGTCAAAAAATCGCCGTTAATTCATAATTTAATTATCAAACTTGGCCGGACGCTTTTGTAAAGTAGCTTGAAAAGCCTCAGCCAGATCGGTGGATATCAGCATGGCGGCGTTCCAGGTCGCCATGTAGCTAAGCCCATCCGCCACCGAATGATCACGAGCGTGGTTGAGAATATGTTTGGTGCCCCGAATGGCAATCGGAGATTTGGTAGCAATCTGCCCGGCCAATTCCTTTACTCCGTCATGGAGTGAATCAACAGTGTCATAAGTTTTATTGACTAAGCCGATCCGCGCCGCTTCGGGGCCGTGTACTTTTCTGCCCGTGTAGGCCATTTCTCGTAGTATTCCTTCCGGGATCAGGCGGGGGAGTCGTTGCAAAGTACCGAGATCGGCTACCATACCCATGTCAATTTCACGGATGGTAAAGTAGGCATCTTCGGTGGAGTAACGCATGTCGCAAGCGGCAATGATATCTACCGCACCTCCAATGCAGCCTCCGTGAACAGCGGCGATTACTGGTTTGCTACATTGTTCAATGGCATTGATCGGAGCTTGCAGCGCCAGAACCTGCCGGCGTAGCTGTTCCCGCTTTCGCCCTTCACACGTATTGTTTAAGCCACCAATGCTCATCAGGAGTTCGAGGTCAATGCCTGAGCAAAAATGTCTTCCTTCCCCACTGAGCAGTATCACCCTCACATTCTCATTCTCATCGAGTGATTCGAAAACGTGTTTAAGCTCGTCCCAGGCGAGTTGGTTAAGGGCATTAGCGCGCTCAGGTCGGTTGAAGCGAACATGAGCAATATGGTTTTCTATGGTTAGTAGCAGGGTGGTAAGTTCCATGGAGGTATAGGTTAAATAGTATATTCGTATGCATGCATACTATCGCAAAGCTATTGAAAAATACTCTAAATAGGATAATTCAGAGGAAAAATTATGACAAAGAAGTGGGTCCATCAAAACTTTCCCAGCTGTTTATCAAAACTATTGGTCTTTTCCCCCACCGTTTTAGCAATGGTTAGGGTGGTTTCGGCCGCTTTTTTCCCTTCGGTGATCTTTCCCATGCGTCGGCAGGCTTCCGACTGTTCCCGATATAGCTCGGCTACTTCTGCTTTACTGCGATCAGCAGGTTTTAGATCTTTAACGGCTCTATAAACCCAACTGATAAGCTTCTCAGCGTATGCGTCCGTTGAAGCATTTTCATTGAAACAGCGAACCATGTAGGCGTAATCCGGCAAACCCAGCTTATTTACCGTTTGGTATTGGTCAAACCGAATCGTGGCGGCATCGGTGGCTTTTTCTCTAAAATAGGCTTCTAATTCTTTCAGAATAGTACGGTTATCGGCAACATTGGCCGGATTTCCTAAACTGACCATGGCTTTCCGAATGGCTATTACCTCAGCGGAGGGAAGTGAATTCCCTCTTTGCCCGTAGAGGGTCTGGTATAAAATCCCTTCTCCCGTCAGTTGGGTTGAGTCCATGCTTTGTTTTGTACGTATCGAGGTGAGCAAAAAAGTGCCGAGCCATGGGGTTTTGTAGATCGTTGATGAGGCGGGACAACACGTAAAAACCCGAAGGGCTTTCCAGGTTTATCGGGTCTTTGAATATCTTAGCTAGCTCCTCGTTGATCCGGTAGAGTTGGGTCGTATCCCGGATAGTTTTGGTGAACTTACCATAATCGATCAGATAAATTGGATCACGATCTCCCGCCGCAAAATGGGTTGGGTACCCACTTGTACTGATGGCAGGAGTGGGTACCCACTTGTACTGATGGCAGGAGACTGCGCGTCTTTCGCTTTTTTAATTACTTCCTTACTATATTGCTCTCGGGTTGGCTGGTGCAGCGGAGTAGTTTGATGGAGTAGGTTTCCGTTGGTATCGCAATAAAATAGCAGAGGAAATTCAGAGAAATATAGTTTTTGTTTTTCCTGCATGGATTTAGCTAACGCGGAATTAGCCTCGATTTTCATGCTCACAAATTGCTGATTATAAAAATTCCCTACTTTTTTCTCCTCCAACGCTGGTGCTAAGGCTTCACAATGAGTGCACCCGGTGAGGTACACCTCAATGAAGGCCAGCTTATTCTGTTTTTTCGCTTCCGCAATAAGTTGATTGAAGTCAGTTTGTAAAAACGTGATTCCCTACGCGAAGGCGTGCTCGTAACTAACCAAAAGGACAGAAGCACACAGAAACAGGGTACGTAATGAAGTAGTGAAGAAAAGAGATCTTGGCATTATTAGTTCAATAAAGGATGAATCGGCGAATAATAAAAGGTAAAAATAAGGGTTTGCCGATTCCTTAAAGTAATTTACAACAAAACAATTTCTATTCCAATTGTGGCACTATTTTACGGAGAAAATCGTCTTTTTCTTTAAAATTATCCAGTTTTACTAGTCATATTTGTCAATTCACAATCGTAGATTTAGTTCATGAAGCCCGAAACTATTGCCCTGAGGAGTACTCATTTTAAGGATTCAAACGCGGCGGCGGTGGTGTCTCCGTTATATTTTTCCACCACGTTTGAACGAGACCAAAACTATGAGCTACCCCACGGCTACCTCTATGCCCGGGCGGGCAACCCCAATCGGCAGCAGTTAGAAACCGCCCTGACCGCCCTCGAAGGAGGAGCGGTTGCCATGGCGTTTGCATCAGGTCAGGCGGCTACGATGACGCTGTTTCAATGCCTGAAACCGGGGGACCACGTCATAGTACCCGATGATGCTTACTACGGCACGCCTTCTCTGTTGCAAGATTTTTTTGTCAGTTGGGGGCTAACCTTCTCAAAAGTGGATACTACTAGTTTAGAGGTAATTGAAGCTGCGATCCGTCCAGAAACGAAGCTGATCTGGCTGGAAACTCCTTCAAACCCTATGCTAAAAGTGTGTGATGTAGCGGCTATCGCTGCGTTGACCCGTGAGCACAATATAGTGAGCGCGTGCGATAACACCTGGGCAACTCCCTTACTTCAACGCCCTCTAGACCTTGGTTGTGATGTAGTGATGCATTCCACGACGAAGTACCTGAGCGGGCATAGTGATGTACTGAGTGGAGCTCTGATATTCAAAGAAAATAATGAACTGGCCGCGCGGGCGAGGCAAATTCAAACGTTGGGCGGTGCGGTACCTTCCCCGTTTGATTGCTGGATGGTGGCTCGTGGCATAAAAACCCTGGCCGTGCGGGTACGACAGCAGTCCGCTAATGCCCAACAGCTAGCGGAGTTTTTGGAGAAACACGGTTCGGTCGAGTGCGTGCACTACCCCGGACTAGCTTCCCATCCGGGGTATGAAATAGCACAGCAACAGATGGCGCACGCCGGAGGGATGCTTTCCGTGCAGATCAAAGGCGATGGACCAAATGCCCTACGGTTTTTGAACCGATTACAATTGTTTACCAAAGCTACCAGTTTGGGAGGCGTCGAAAGCCTGATTGAACATCGGGCTTCGGTAGAAGGACTGGATACCCTAACCCCGACAAATCTCTTACGAATTTCCGTTGGATTGGAGCATATTGATGACCTAATCGATGATATGGCTCAGGCTTTGGCGTAGTCCTTAACAAGTTCCTCGCTCATTTGCCATAGCTTGGTAGCCAGAAACTTACTTTGAGCATCCTTGTTTGCTTCTTTGATTTTTAAATCGCTGAAATATTCGTGGGTGACTCCTTCTATTTTGGGAGAGGATGCCAGATATATGCTGGTACGGGCGCCTTCTTCGGGCGATTTGAAGAATGGACGGGCGAAGTACATTAAGATTTTAGAGAAACCAGATGTCTCGGAAGCAAAGTTCGTAGCCACTCCGCCGGGGTGGAGAGAGTTGGACGTAATGCCCACGGGTTTCAGTCGCTCGGCTAGTTCATTGGAGAACAAAATATTAGCTAGTTTGGAATTACCATAGGTAACCCAGCTGCTAAATTTGTCAGGTCGAACGAGTTGGTCTAGCCTGAATTTGCCAATTCGGTGGGCCTCTGAGGATACGTGAACGATCCGGCTTTTTTTACCAGCCGCTAATAAATCAATAAGTCCGTTGGTCAGTAAGAAGTGACCGAGGTGATTGACCGCAAATGTCATTTCTATCCCCTCCTTGGTGTACTCCTCGTGGTCCATCATCAGACCGGCATTGTTGAGTAAAACGTCGATGCTACTATGCTCTTTTTTGACCTGTTCAATGGCCTTTGCCACTGATGCTAAATCGGCCAAATCACATTCTACGAAGGAGGTCTCCGCTTTTGAACCGATCTCTTTTTGAAGCTCCTCGGCTTTTTTAGGATTGCGGGCCAGAAGTATAAGGTTGTAATTTCTTTTTGCTAGTTCAAAAGCGGTTATTTTACCGATACCTGAGGTTGGGCCGGTAATAAGGACAGTTTTCTTTTCCATGGAATTATCGTAGTTAATTTTGTCCCTTAACTAACCGTCAATCTTGTTTTATTGTTCGTTTGAAAATTATGCCAAAACGCGGCAACATGTAAATTTCCAAATCGTTGGTATACTGAATCGAGGAAATCCATTTGTGTACTGATAGAGAAGGTTCATCAGGTGATTTCAGGAGTAAATCACAAATACTTAAAATTCTTGGTAAGTCACCGTAATTTCGAGCTGTTTACAAGTCAGGTACAGATTATTCATATAAAGAGCACAGCTATGAGATTTTTTTCCGCACTACTTTTTGTTTTCTTGCTGGGTGGAGCGGCCAAAGCCGGTGGGGTACGTGGACGAGTAATGACCACGCAGGGGGAGGCATTGCCCTACGCTGGCATCGTAGTTCAGGGTACTAGCACCGGTACTTTGGCCAACGCGGAGGGACGTTATGAACTAACACTTTCTCCCGGCACCTACGAATTGGTTTTTCAGTATTTGGGCTTTAAAACCCTGACTCGAAGTGTGCTCGTGAAAGATAATTTCGAAGTAGTGGACGTAAAGTTAGAAGATCAGCCCCTGAACTTAGGTGAATTGCAAGTCGGTAAAGGAAAAGAAGATCCGGCGTACAGTATCATGCGAAGGGCGATTGCCAAAGCACGGTTTCACCAGCTACAACTTCGGAGCTACACCGCCCGAGCTTATACCCGAAGTACCGCTCTACCCACCAAGATTCCGTTTCTACTCGAAAAACGGTTGAAGAAAGAAGGTGTCCAGGAAGGGAAGGCTTTTTTAAATGAGAGCATTACACAGATTTCGTACAGTCGCCCCAATAATTATAGCCAAAAGGTACTTTCAACCCGCAACAGCTTGGATAATAGTACCCCCACTCCCAATCAATATATTCTGGCTAGTTTTTACAGCCCCGAGGTAGCGAATGCGATCACTCCATTATCGCCCAAAGCATTTGCCTACTACAAGTTTGAGTACGAAGGTTTCTTTGAAGATAGGGGAGAGATTGTCAACAAAATTAAAGTAATACCGAAAGCCTACGGGGAAAGCGTTTTTCGGGGTAGTATTTACATTATCGAAGACCGTTGGGCCATCCATAGTTTTGATTTGCAGACTATTTACAATGGGTTAAAAATAAGGGTTCGGCAATTGTTCAATCCTGTTCAAAATGTATGGTTACCCATCAATCAGCAGTTTGAAATTGAGGGTGGGTACTTAGGCTTTGCCGGAGAGTTTAAGTACGTAGTTTCTATGAACTACCAGAAGCTGGATGTTGACCCCAACCTTCGGGAAGATATTGTGATATTGGACCATAAAAAGGAAGAAACGAAAGCTCTGGTAAGTCGTAAAGCCGATCTGGAAAAAATGATTGAACAGCAAAAGGAGTTCTCAACCAAGAATTTCAGGAAGCTGATCAAAGAATACGAAAAGGAGGAAAAGAAAGAGCGTAAAGCTGAAGGTGAAGATGTGCGGGTAGTGAGGCAGGATTCCATCAGTGTAGATTCATTAGCCAATAAGCGGGATACTACCTATTGGCAGACTTTACGCCCTGTTCCGCTTACCCAATTGGAAGTCAAGAGCTATAAAATTCAGGATAGCGTACGGGTAGTGAAGCTGGCGGAACAAAAAAAGGATAGTACTAAGAACGACTCCACCACTTTCAAGGTAATGCACCTTCTGACCGGGCATTCCTATAAATTCAAAAAGAAGAATGTCCTAACCTTTGAAAGTCCACTAAGTTCGCTGGTTTACAACACCGTGGAAGGCTTTGTCTTTGATGTAGCTTTGGAATGGAAAAAGCGACTGGCTAACAATTATCAGTTTTCTGTTCGACCGTTGGCTCGCTACGCTATTGGTCGTGAGCGTTTGAGTGGTACTATCCAAAGCCAAATTGGCAATCGAAAGTGGAGTGCGGAGGTTTCGGGGGGAGAATACATGTATCAGTATAATCTGAACAACCCTATTACTCCCGGACTGAATAGCACCACGACCTGTTTTTTTGAGCAGAATTTTCTAAAACTATATCAAAAACAATTTGTCAAAGCGGAGTATACCTATCGGTATTTGGGTGATATTCTTTCGGTTCGGTCGGGTTTGGAATGGGCAAATCGCTCAGAATTATCCAATCTTGAAAATACGAGGACTTTTATCGATTGGAAGTCCCGTGCCTATACCCCCAATCGTCCCGACAACACGGAGCTCGCCAATACCGGGTTTGCTACTCATCAGGCTTTATTTTGGAACGTAAACTTTACCCTGCGCCCTTGGCAAAAGTATGCCATTCGGAATGGACAAAAACGATACTGGTATAACAACGGCCCAACGTTTACGGCGGGGTTCCGGCGAGCAATTCCGGTTGATGAGCTTTCTCCCGACTATACCTTATTGGAAGGGGGTATCCGTCACAACCTCGACACGGGCCCACGCAGTGGGTTGCAGTATGCGGTTACTGGTGGTGGCTTCTTGACTAGTAAACGGATCTACTTTCCCGACTTCCGACACTTCATGGGTAATGAATTCTTTTTGCAGACTGGCGATGCCCTCACCGAGTTCAGAATGCTACCTTACTACCAGTACAGTACGGCCTCCCGGTTCATCCAAGCCCATACCGTTTGGTCTACTCAACGGTTTTTGATTACCAGGATTCCCTTTATTCGTCTGGCGGGTTTGAAAGAGACACTACAGGTACACTACCTGGCCACGCCTTCTTTGGCAAACTATGCCGAACTAGTGTACGGAATAGACGGTATCGCCCGCCTATTCCGGGTAGAGTTAGTGGGGCAATTCATTGGGGGTAAGTACCAGGGACCAGGTTTTAGAGTAGGTACTACCCTGCGGTTGCGGTAGAAATTAGTTCTGTAGATAGCATGCGGATTCTCTTAAAGTGTTTCTTTAATCAGGCAATGGCCTCATCAATGATTTGCTGTAAAGTCTCATGTTTATCGTATAGGTCATCCAAGAGTACCATTTGATTGCGGGCACGATTCAGGTTATGCTCAGGGTACTTGATGGGGTAGTAAACATCGCCGTTGAGGTAGTCCGTTAAAAAACGCAGCCCTTGCATATACACCAGGAAGGGGCCCGAAAAGATAATGTTTTCTTTCTCGGTCGGGGTAAGTACGTGCTTCATCTCGGATAAATAACCTTCAATTAGCGCTTTGTAGTAGCCGAGGCGTACTTCCACCAGCTCAAACTCGGTGCTTTCTTCGGATACCGGACTTACCCCAGTCCGGATCATATCCCCGATATCGGAGATCACTTTACCGGGCATCAGGGTATCAAGATCACAAACACAAATACCCCTTTGGGTTGTAGTATCTAACAATACATTATTGATTTTGGTATCGTGGTGCATCAGACGATTCGGGAAATCTGGATTTTGCAGTAAGTTCTCGTATTTCTCCACGATGTCGTTTTTTAGCAGAAAGGCATCGATTAACTCTTGGGAATTATCCTTTCTGCCTCTTTCCGCTCCGTTTAATGCTTCCCGGAATTGCCTGTACCGTCCGGTCAGGTTATGAAACCCGGGTATGGTAGCTTCAAAAGGACCCATATCGAGCCCGTCCAGGTTCCGCGCCAGCAGACCGAATTGCCGGGCGGCTTCGTAAGTTTGGGCCGGGGTAGTGGCTTGGTCAATGGAGATCGAGTTAGGTACAAAGGGGGTTAATCTCCAATATTCATTATTTTTCTCGAAAAGCTCAGAGCCTTCGAGAGTGGAAAGTGGAGTAATAAAATGGTACGTGGGATGATGTTCAGCGAGGTACTCCGATGCTCGTTTAATATTCCTGGCAATAGCCCATGGCTTGTTAAAGACCTGAATATTGATTTTTTGTAGTACGTATTTTTTTTCGGCTACCCCCTCGATAAAATAGGTATTATTAATATGCCCGGAGCCAAATGTACTGGGTGCTGATACTGGCTCAATACCAAAAGCGGAAAGCACTTTAATGAGGGGAGAAACTTCGTCAGTCATGAAAAAAGATGTTTGGAACAAAGAAGTGATAGTCCCCCAACGGAACTATCACCTCAAAAGGTAAGCTACGTAGGATTGTGTTCTACTTACTAGTACCGATCAGTCTTGGTATTTCTGTTAGCGCAGGGTACACATTATTTTCTGGGTTCACGTCGGCAATACGAAAGCTCGGATCAATGACGACGCGCCGGATCGTATTGACCGGACGGCTGATCGTAAATCCGTATTCAGGATACACCCAAGGCCAGTCGCTAAGCACCGTACGTTTTCCACTAATGCTTTCTTTTTTCTCGCCGCGCATTATTTCCAGTGGGATATAAAAGGTTTCCTGCGTTCCGTCGGCATAGCTCACTACCACGTCAAGCGGCATCGGCATTTTCCCCAACGACTCCAATACAATGTTCGTTTTCTCACCTTGAGGTACTACTTCCTTGATACCGTAGTCGATGGTACGGGTAGTACCTACCCAGTCCTCAAAGTACCAATCAAGTTCGAGTCCGGACTCCTTTTCCATGATACGTTTCAGATCCGTTGGATTTGGGTGCTTAAAAATCCACTCGTTGAAGTACCGCTTCATACCGCGGTCAAATACTTCTTGGCCAATTACGTAGCTCAGTTGATGGAGAAAAACGGCCCCTTTGGAGTAGGCGGCAGAGCTGTACGCCCGGTTGGTATTGTAGTGATCCGAGTGGGTAGTCATGGGTTCTTCCTGGCCAGATTCTACCAAACGACGGTAGGCGTTGTACGAACCGGCGTGTGGGTCCTGGCGGGAAGGGAAAAGCTGACGGTTTACTTCGCCGGAAGCATAGGTCGTAAAGCCCTCGTCCATCCAGGAGTACTTCGATTCGTTGGTGCCCAGTAGCATCTGAAACCAGCTATGGATAGATTCGTGAACCGTTACGCCCACTAGCGAACGCAGATTTCCCCGGCCGGTAATTAACGTAGCCATGGGGTATTCCATACCGCCATCTCCTCCCTGAATTACGGAGTATTGTTTGTAGGGGTACCGGCCAAAGCGCTCGTTCATGATCTTGAAGCAACGCACGGCGTAGGGCTCCATTTCCTTCCAATAGTTCAGAGTATCGTCTTGGTAAAAAAAGTGTAGATCGAGGTTGTCGTCCACTTTTACGATATCGTGTTTATAGTCAGGGTCTGCCGCCCACATGAAATCGTGGACGTTCGGTGCCACAAAATGCCAGGTAAGCTTATCACCCTTTTTGTGCGTCACGGTGTTCTTACTGTATCCGTGACCGATTTTTTCTGGATTCTGCAAATAGCCAGTACCCGCAATAACGTACGAGGCATCCATCGTGATTTTTATATCAAAATCTCCCCAAATACTGTAAAATTCACGGGCGATGTAGGGGTTGGCATGCCAGCCTTCGTAGTCGTATTCGCTCATCTTGGGGTACCACTGCGCCATGGAGTAGTCGATACCCTCTTTATTGTTGCGGCCTGTTCTACGAATCTGAATGGGTACCTGCGCTTCAAATTCCATCTCGAATATATGCTGAGATTTGGGAAGTATATTTTCGTTCAGAGTCACTTCCAGGATCGTACCAACTACTTCGTACGATACAGCCTTTCCGTTATGTTTGAGGGTCTTTACTTTCTCGTAGCCTGTTTCGTCGGGCGAAAGCTTATAGATTCGGTCCATTACCCGAGAGTCGGGGTCTTTGATGGTACGCGAGCGGACGTCCATCTGACTGCCGGGTTGAAAGGCATTTAGGTACAAATGGTAAAAAACCTTATCGAGAGTATCGGGGGAGTTATTGGTGTAAACGAGTTTCTGAGTACCGGTGTAGCGATGGGTTTTGGTGTCGAAATCAATGTTCATTTCGTACTTAGCCCTTTGCTGCCAACGGTCTGATTGGGCCACACCATGCAAGCCAATGCTTGCACTTACCAGGATTAGAAATAGTTTCTTCATGAAATGTTTTGATGGATTTAATCGCCAAGCCTCAAAATTAGATAAACTAGTTGTTATACCATCTGTTTTCGAAATATTATACTTTATTTGATTCCTTCTCCTCGTCAAGACCCAAGCTTAGGCTAGTTTTACCTCTTTAAATTTTCAAATTCTTGCTACTTTCACCAAATTGTACTGAGGATTAGTTGTATTGCTACCTCAGTAACTGACCCTTTACTTAATCATCAAACTACCTTATCTATGTTACGAAACGTACCGCTAATGCTCGGGCTGCTATCCAGTCTGTTTACGTTGGCTCAACCTGCTTCTGACTAAGCTTTCATTACTAATACTGTGAGCAGTTTTCGCTTTACTTATGCAGCCTTACGTCGCCAGAACTGGCACTGCAAGCTGTCAAATTGATTAACGTCAACTAATCCTTCCAGGCCGAGTTGTCTATAAATAACCTGCCAAATGCGTCGGT
>JBDNFP010000070.1:0-2370 GCA_041689775.1 Spirosomataceae bacterium | reverse complement strand
CGTAACTACGTAATCGCCGGTTACGGGGAGATTACACCCATAATTGTTCACTATTTTAACTCTTACCCCGAAATGGGCTACCATTTTAAAGGGTATTTTGATACCAACTCCGTCAAGCGCGCCGACGGTGATTTTAGTGATTTGAAAATTATGATTGCCCAGTACGAAGTGGATACGGTCTATTGCTGCGTCCCCTATTTACACGAGGATGATTTGCGGGATATTATTGAATTTGCCCAGAATCACTCCTGCGATGTCAAGCTATTTTTTGACTACCGCTCCTTCGTGAATAAAGAGGTCTCCGTGGAGTACCATGATTTCCTTCCCATCATTAACGTATCGGATAAGCCATTCAGTGATATTCGAGTCTATCTACTCAAACGCTCTTTTGACTTGGCATTTTCCCTGACCGCCTTACTGTTACTTTCGCCGCTACTATTATTGATTTCCCTCCTTACTAAGTACAGTTCGAGTGGGCCAGTATTTTTTAAGCAGAAAAGAATCGGACAGTTTGGGAAGTCTTTTACCATTTACAAGTTCCGGAGTATGTACTTCAATCTCGAAGAGGTACCGATCCCATCGCAAGGGTCAGAAGATCCAAGAGTAACCCCTTGGGGAAGATTTATGCGAAAAACTCGACTTGATGAACTACCCCAATTTTTTAATGTATTACGCGGCGATATGTCCATTGTTGGTCCGCGTCCCCTAACTTTTTTTGATGCCGAAGGTATTATGGAGGTTGCTCCCGAATACCGCTTTCTATTGAGCCTTCGCCCCGGTATTACCTCATTCGGGCAGGTTAATTACGGTCATGCCCGCAACGTAGAGGAATCGGTGGAGCGTTTGAATTTCGACTTGGTGTATCTAAAGAAAAATTCTTTTTCGGATGATATTCGAATTATATTCAAGACTTTAAGTGTAATGGTGGGGGGGAAGGGAAGGTAGCCTTTGCTTCACCCCCAAAATCATTTAGTGTAATGCGCGTACTAGTTTACTCTACCTGTTTATTTCTATTTTTTCCTTTTGTGCAAGTATTGCATGCCCAAACCTCATCTATCCGCTCGAGTTTGGGAGGACAAACGTTGCTAACCGGGCAACAAGTACCCTTCTGGATGAGGTCGAATCAATATGGTAGTGTTCCTATTTCTGGGGCATCCATGAGTCTGATTGGGAGAGCTTCGAAAGAATACTCAGTTGATTCTACCCGTCGTCGGCTTTTTGATTGGGGCGCAGGCTTTGAAGGGCGGGTCAATTTTGGAAGCGGTTCTAATTTTATTCCTGTGGAGGCGTACGGTAAAATTCGCTTGGCGATGTTAGAGTTGAAGGCTGGAAGATCAAAAGATATTATGGGGCTTTGTGACACTTTGTTGAGTTCAGGCTCCTTTGCTGTATCAAGTAATGCCCTAGGCATCCCTAAAATTCAACTTTCAATTCCCGAATTTTATACCCTACCGATTTTAGGACACTGGGTTGCATTTAAAGGTAATATTGCACACGGTTGGCTTGGGGAGATACCGGTCCAATTTGGCAGTAAGCAAACTTCTCCTAAAACTTACTATCATCAAAAATCTCTGTATGGACGGTTGAAAAGGCCGGAAGGAAGTTATACTTACTATGGTGGGTTTAATCATCAAGTATTTTGGGGAAGTGAGCAATTTGTATTTGAAAGCTTTACTTTAACAAATTGGCAATCCTACCAGTCTGTCCTGTACGGCAAGGTGTGGGCTAGTAGTAAGGTTGGTAATCATTTGGGATCAATTGACATTGGGATTGAAAAGGATTGGAAAACGAGGAGATTGTTTATCTATCGACAACAATTTTACGATGTTGGTGCTTTATATTATTTAGCGAATATTGCAGATGGTTTAACAGGTGTGAGTTTAAAAAATAAAAAGGTATTTAGGGAAAGTAAATTTCAATGGAATAAAATAACATTAGAGTTTCTGTACACTAAAAATCAAGCAGGACTTGTTCAAAGCAGATCTACTCCTTCTGGGGCAGAGAATTATTATAATCATTACTTGTATACAGAAGGCTGGTCGTACAAGGGAAGGGGTTTAGGAAACCCACTTATCTCAATGGCACAAGAGGTTGGCTCTGGGATGCCAAATTCACCAAAAAATTTCTTTATCAATAATCGGGTGATGGCATTCCATTTAGGGTTTGATGCTAATTTAAGAAATTATAATCTTAGTTTTTTAGGTACCTATTCAAAGAACTTTGGGACCTTCGAAACAAGTAGATTACCCTATAGAACGGCTTTGTTAAATGTAAACGGGGATTTCAGTCCTGTACGTTTTTCGAAGTTTAGTCCTGTAGGCCAACTTTCAACAAGATTTTCTTTCAGTAATAACTTAACAAAAAATAATT
>JBDNFP010000069.1:0-3007 GCA_041689775.1 Spirosomataceae bacterium | reverse complement strand
CCCATTACTAAATAAAGGCTTAGCGCCTTTGAAAGCGCAACCAATTCGGGTATCAAAGGCTTCTTACAAGGTTTTCAATTTTCACTGTTTCTGCTTGAGTAGTTCGGGCAATCGAGAGCGCCTTCTCTGCATTTTTTAGAGCCTCTAGCTTATTATTAGCTCTTTTGTAGGCAAAAGCCAACTCGTAGTAAAGTTCTACCTCATCCGTACTGTTGGTTTTGACCATATTCATGGCATTCCTAAACCAGTTCTGGGCAGAAGAGGCGTAGCCGGCGTCAGGGCTCTTTTCGTTAAAGTACCGCAAAATATAAAGGTAGTCTGTTACTTTAAGAGGCACCTGCGTTGTGTGATTATTAACTAAGTCAGTCGCCCTCGCCGGGGTTCCTTCCTTGAAGTAAGCATTGATTAAAGGTAGCAACACCCGGTTTCGGGCAACCTGAGGATCAATTTCACTCTTAACGAGGTAGTCACGCATTTGCAGAATCGTCTTACTATCGTAGGCACTGCCAAACCCACTGTATAAAGAGGACATCACAAGGTTTTCTGCCACACTTTTCACAATCGCTGGATCATACATTTTTTTGTAGATAGGTAAATTATTGATAAAGTACGTTCCCATAGGATTACTTATATCCATGAGCAATTTTTGGATGGCTACAAAGTTGGTTTCTGTGGTATAGCTACTTTGTGGTTGTTGGTTGGCGTATAGTTCCATTGCCTTTCTATTCATAGCTGTATCCATCGTAACCCTACTAAACATGGCGTAATCAATTAGAAATTGATTACTTTTTTCTCCACCAAGAAAACGTTGTTTCATTGAGGCAGCCCTTTGCTTTGGATCAAGCGCTAGCTTCCCCTGTTCAATGAGTTTGTCACTATTTGCTTCAATCACCCCAAGGTGCACCACATTTTTATTCTCGTCCAAATACAGCAAAAGCGGCAAGGAAGGAACAAATATTTTCCGTCCGAGAATAAAACTCTGGAACTCGGGCGAGTTGACCTCAATTTTATAACTAAGGAAATTCTGATTGTAGAAATCGCTTACCTTCTGTTCCTTGAAAATAGGTATAAAGCTTTGGCACACGTGGCAGGATTCTGAATACACTTCAAGAAAAATAGGCTTTCCTTGTGCCTTGGCCATTTCAAATGCTTTATCAACGTTGTTGGCATAAAAAATCACACCTTCCTGGGTAATTGGAATCAGATATGATGTCTCATTTGAGGTTGTATTTGCCGTTTCATTTCCGTTCTTGCCAGAACACGAATATAGTAATGCGGTAAGTACCAATAGGTAAGCAATCCTTGACATATAGCTAAATTTGAGAGTCGATCAAGAGTTATATTATTGCTCAGCCGCCTTTATTTCCTCATCTAGGGATTTGCTAAGCTGCTGACATAGGTTTTCGATACCGTCTGCCATTTTTTTATCGTTTGTCGCAGTCAGAAGTGTATCAGCGATGCCACTCATGATTTCGATATAAAATCTCTTCATATCAAAAACTTCCATCTCCTTGGTCCAAAGGTCTATTTTGAGCGTCCCTCGGTGGTAATGATCCCATACTGCAACGGCAATGGCGCGGGTATCGCTGATGCCTTCGTTAGGATTCTCGGTCGCATCCCAGAATATTTTATCAGGAACGTTCTGATTATCAAGCTCAACTGCAAAATTAATTTCAGATTTCTTCATCAGGGATAAATTATTGTTTGCACAAAAGTACGCACTACGGACGGGCCTGCCCAAATACTCGCCGTAAAATATCATTTACGCGGGCTGCAGGGTCCTGACGAATCTTCTTTTCTTCTTGGGCAATGAGGTAATATAGACCGTCCATCGCTTTTTGGGTGGCATACTGCTTCAAATCAGGATTCACTTTTTGTACGAATGGTAGTTTGTTGTAAGTATTCACCAGATCAGAATAATACCTGGTGGCCTGATTGATATTCAGCGTGCTATCTACTACCGGAAAGAAAGTAGTATACAATTCCTGATTGGTAGTACGTTGTAGGTACTCAGTAGCTGCATTATCAGAGCCTTTCAAAATACCCACTGCATCCGTAATGGTCATGGAGGTAATGGCTTTCACAAAGATTGGTTTCGATTTTTTGGCTGCATCCTCAGCCGCTCGGTTTAGAGACGTTATAAATTTATCTACTTCATTACCCAGCCCAATTTGACGTAATTTTTGTTCTACTTTTTGTGCATCCGGGGGGAAAACTACCTTAATAAATTCGTTTTTCAAGTAGCCGTCAATTTGCGAAGCCTGGGAGGATCCGTTACCGATTCCAACTTTCAGTGCTTCTTTGAGGCCGTTGGCGATCTCATTTTCGGAAAGTTGCCCGGTTTCTTCCTGAACTTTTTCAAGTACTTTTCCCAATTTTGTTTTATTAAACTGAGCTACTGACGAACATCCTGTAAACAAAAAAAATATCGGCACAATAAACCGTAATTTTGACATATTGTATGAGGGTTATATGAAACATTAACTACTAATCAAACGTAAACATTCCCGATAAATTTTACGTATTTTTGGGATAATCTAGGCATTTTTTCTGACTAACCCCTACCTATGAGTACTTCGATCAGAGCAGAAATCATGACCATTGGAGACGAAATTCTATTCGGTCAGATTACAGATACAAATACCCAATGGATCGGTTCTGAACTTACTTCTATTGGCATAAGGCCCATTCGTAAATTATCGGTTGGCGACAACCCGCAGGACATTCTCGACGCCTTAGGTGAGTTTTTCAAGAGAGCCGATCTTTTGATCATTACCGGTGGGCTTGGACCAACCAAGGATGATCTCACAAAACATACTCTATGTAAGTACTTTGATACTGAGTTGGCGATCAACGAAGATGCCCTTGAATTAATCACTTCCTTTTTTGAAAAAAGAGGAAGGGTCATGACAGAGTTAAATCGTCAGCAGGCAGCTGTACCACTAAACTGCACCTACCTTAGAAATGACTGGGGTACTGCTCCCGGAATGTGGTTTGAAAGAGATGG
>JBDNFP010000068.1:0-20466 GCA_041689775.1 Spirosomataceae bacterium | reverse complement strand
TACGATTGGCACTCTTTTTAGAACTTTCGTAATTTCGTCGATGAGGCTCTGCTTCATGGGAAAAAAGGAGATTTGTTGTTGAGGAACTACAAAAATCCGATTTTCCCATTTAATCCTTTCATTTTAGTAGGGTACAGTACGACGCTTTTACTACTACGAACGTCAATTTTCTTCCCGGAATCGCCAGTTCTGCGGTTTGGGGGAGAAGTTGAGTCGTTCACCGATCTTATTTTTCCTAGTCAGACAATTACCCCTTATTGGTATCAATAAACTATGCGAACATAATTTTACACTATGATGAGACTGAACTATATACCTATTTTATTATGCCTGATTTTTAGCGCAACAACCGCGACCGCCCAGAATACGCAAGTGACCGTCACGGGGATCGTTAAAGAAGAGCTCACCCAGCAGCCCGTGGAGTTTGCTACGGTCATGATCGGGAATAAAGAGACGGGCGTGGCCATTACTGGGACCACCACAAAAGAGGATGGCTCGTTCAGTATCACCACCAGCGCGAATGACTTTTTCGTAGAAGTTAGTTTCATTGGCTACGTGTCACAGAGCAAGCGGAATATTAGTATCAAAAACGGGAAGGTTGACATTGGGGTTATTCAATTGTCCGAGGACAGCCGGGCCTTGAAAGAAGTAGTGGTCAGGGGAGAAAAATCGAGGACTGAATTTAAGCTAGACAAGCGGGTATTCAATGTAGGGCAGGACTTGGCTAGTACGGGAGCCAGTGCACTGGAAGTGCTGAATAACGTGCCTTCGGTTAATGTAAGCATAGAAGGGCAGGTTAGCCTGCGGGGAAGCGCCGGAGTCCAGATATTGATCGATGGTAAACCATCCATAATGGCAGATCAGCAGGGTAATGCCTTGGGTACGATTACCGCCGATATGATCGAAAGCATAGAGATCATCACCAATCCGTCGGCCAAATATGCCGCCGAGGGTACCTCGGGGATTTTAAATATTATCCTAAAAAAAGAAGAAAAGAAGGGACTAAATGGCTCCGTTACGCTCAATACCGGTATTCCGGACAACCACAGCGTGGGAGTGAGCTTAAACCGCAGAACCGAAAAATTTAATCTGTTTACGCAGTTGGGCGTGGGTACCCGATCACTCCCTCAATATTCCGAATCGATCAACCGCGACCTGGTCAACAATACCACCGTCAGCAGCAAGGGAACCGAGTATCGCAACGAGACTTTTTACAACGTCATTCTCGGAACCGACTACCAGATTAATCCGCTCAATGTCATCACCCTTTCGGGTAATCTTGCCTACGAGGTAGAGAAGCAGCCCTCCCGGTATGATTTCAGTTTCTCCGATAGTACGGGAGCCATAGTTTCCAGTTGGAATCGCCGGGAAATCACCGCGGCCACCAATCCTAAGTACCAGTACGAGCTACAGTACGAAAAGAAATTTGAGGACAACGAAGACCATGTTCTGCTTTTCAGTGCCATCGGTAGTTTCTTTGGCAAAGATCAGTCGTCCGAGTTTATCAATACCCCGGTGCTGGGCGATAATTTCAACAACGACCAACGCACCGAAACCAAATTTCAGCAAGCTGATTATACCTTCAAACTGGACTACACCGATCCAATCACCGAAAAAGTCACGATAGAAACGGGTGCTCAGTACCTGATCAATGATGTAGGGAACGATTTTGCCGTGCGTAATTTGATCGATGGCACTTGGGTAACCGTTAATGCCTTGACCAATAATTTTGTATATAACCAGAAAGTATTGGGCGTGTACGGTACCGGTTCCTACGAAGGTAAAAAATGGGGAGTAAAATTAGGACTAAGAGCTGAAAATACGGACCTGAATACGCTGCTGACCAACACCAACGAATCCAATAATCAGAACTTCACTAATCTATTTCCCACGGCCCACAGTTCGTACAAGCTGACGGAGAAGGTATCGGTGCAGGCGGGGTACTCCCGTCGTATCTATCGGCCCCGGCTCTGGGATCTGAACCCGTTTTTCAACATCAGGAATAATTTTAATATCCGCGTCGGTAATCCGGGCTTGATGCCTGAGTTTACTGATTCCTACGAAATTACCAGTATTTTTAATCTTAAAAAGTCAGCCATTAATGCTAGTATTTACCAGCGTAATACCTCCGAAGTAATAGAGCGGGTGTCGACATTTGAGAATAATGTGAATACCACCCGGCCCATAAATATTGGCACAAACCGAACCACGGGTATTGAACTGAATGGCGATTACAGCCCTACTAGCTGGCTGAAACTAACGGGTGATTTCAACCTCAACTACTTCGTTCGCGAGGGAGAATTTGAGCAGCAGTCGTTCGATTTTAGCGGGGATCAGTGGTCATCCCAACTGACTTCAAAATTTGCCCTTCCTGCCAATTTTGATCTGGAAATTGGGGCCAATTACCAGTCCGGCTACCGAACGGTGCAGAGCCAAATTTCCGGCTTCGCCTTTGCCGACATCGGACTGCGTAAAAAGCTGAAAGGCGGTAAGGCCGTCATTAATTTGGGAGTACGTGACGTATTCGCCTCCCGCATCCAGGAAAGCGTGATCCAGCGGTCGAACTTCTACCTCTACGATTTCGGTCAGCGCGGGCGGTTCGTGACGCTGGGGTTGAGCTACGGTTTTGGAAAAGGAGAAGCGATGACCTACTCGGGCAGTAGGAGATAGAACGGGCCTTGATTTCATACCAAAGCCAGCGGTTATCCTGAAAGACAGGGTGGACAATATAAAAAGACGAGAAGTCGCTAAGAGTATTCTCCTCGCCATTTCGCGTCTTTTTGGTTAAAATTCATCACGAACGACCAGCTACCGAGCCGTAGCCATCACCATCTTGATATCTAGCTTGGCGCCAATTTCTAACACATCCACGAGATCCTGCACGGCCAGATTTTTATCTACCCGCAGCACCACGGTGCGCTCCTCCACATTGGCAAAAATGGACGCCAACTGAGTTTCCAGCTGATCTACCGCAATCTGATCCTTATCTATGTAGTAATTTTTCTGCTCATCTACCGAGAGCGTTATCTGCTTCTTATATACCTGCTGCGAGGAGGACGCCTTGGGCAGCATCAGCTTGATCACGTTCGGGTTGGCCATCGTGGAGATGATCAAAAAGAACAGCAGCAAGAAAAACATGATGTCGTTCAGCGAGTGTGTAAATACTTCCGGCACAAACCGAGCTTTTCTGCGTATTTTCATTGTTAGATTGTTAGATTGTTAGCTATTAGGTTGTTAGCTGATAGGCTGCTAGCTTACTTTTGACTAGATAGATTTCTTAGAAAAAGGATAAAGCCTAACTACCTAAAACCTAATAACCTCCTCAACGAGAAGCTACCGGACGTTGTAGTATATCCAGGAAGTCGGAAGCTGCCATCTGAAACCGCAGTGCAAAACGGTCGATTTTCATGTTGAGCAGGTGATAACCCGCGTAGGCAATTAGACCGATAATCAGACCGGAACCGGATGTGATCATTTTCTCGTACATACCACCTGAGATAGTACTTATATTAAAGTCATTGGAAATAGAGATATCGTAGAAAATTCGGATGATACCCGCAATAGTACCTACAAAACCAAGCATGGGTGCGATACCCGCAATAACCCCCAGGTAAGCCAGATTGCCCTCCATACGCTGCAGTTCAATCTGACTGGCGTTTTCGATGGTAGTTTCAATATCCTTGATCGGGTAGCCGATACGGCCCGTAGCGCGTTCCAGAATACGTCCGGCGGCGTTGCGTTGATTGCGGCACAGCGACTCGGCTGATTTGAGGTTGCCCTGCTGAATGAAGTCCTTGACATTGTCGACAAATGAATTATCAATCTTTCCGTTGGCATTAATTCCCCACCAGCGCTCTACAATGAGGGCGAGTGTTGCTACAAATAGAAAACCAAGGGGAAGCATCACCCAGCCTCCTTTCATTAGTAGAGAAAAAGCAGAAAGTCCCTCGTCAGCAACCGGGGCGGTCATGGTAGAATCGGTAAGCGCTTGCAGCAGCATAATGGTATTGAATAGTGAAAAATGATACGTAAAATATGTCTGATCAGAATGTATTCAGTAATTCTTGAAATAAACGGATGAGACTTTGGGTTATTGTTTATTTCCCAAATATAGGTAATTAACTCCGGGGGAATCATCCAGCCGGTACTACCTATCCAAAGCGCATCCGTTTTAGCTTCTACCGGCAAAGGTAGCAGGTAGTTGGTAAAAGGAAAAAGAGTAGAACGTCAGAAGGGAAGGAGTTTTTCAATATATGGGTAGCCAAAGTAGAATGCACGGTGTTTTTTTTCGGTCTGACAAAGTATCTTTGACCGTTTGATCAACCAGTTGAGAATATGAATTCTATTTTATCCCCAACTCTTGTACGGCAACTCCCACTTGCTATCGTGAGTGGTGTCCTGATAACCTACCTGGGCTGCAAAAGCGAAGGTGTACACTACCCGTTTCTTTTGAATATGCTGTTCAGTATTGGCCTCGGTTGGTTGCAGCCGCGACGGGGGTGGATACTGGCGCTGGTGCAGATACTCACGATTTTTAGTAGCTATGCACTGGTGGTAAGTACCAATACCATTGGAATAGAACATCCCGATGTAGCTGAATTCGTCGCTTATTTGGCTCCGGTACCGACGCTAGCGGGTAGTTTTATGGGTGGCTTCCTGAAAAGAGCTTTTCTAGACTAGCATGATCGCTACAATTCATTGATCGTCTCGAGGTAGTGGTTTGCCTGGGTAATCAGAGCTTTCTGATCTTCCTCCTTCATTCGCTTCCAGGTAGGGTACACCATGCCAACCCTTGGGTTCTTTTCCAGGGTTGTCCGGTGGCGATCATAAAATTGCCAGTAGAGGCTATTGAAAGGACAAGCTTTTTCTCCCGTTTTTTTCTTTTTATCGTAGTGGCAGCTACCGCAGTAATGGCTCATTTTGTCGATGTAGTTGGCCGAGGAAACGTAGGGTTTAGTACCTACGATACCGCCATCGGCAAACTGACTCATGCCCCGAGTATTGGTGATCTCGACCCACTCGATGGCGTCGATGTAGATACCTAGGTACCATGCATCTAGTTCGTCGGGATGAATGCCCGCTAGCAGGGCAAAGTTGCCTGTTACCATGAGTCGTTGAATATGGTGGGCGTAGGCGTGGTCTAGCGACTGCCCAATGGCGTGGCTGAGGCAGTGCATCTTCGTTTCACCGGTCCAGTACCAGCTGGGTAGGGCTCTGGTATGGTCCAGTTTATTTAGGGTAGCATACTCCGGCATCTTGGCCCAGTACACGCCCCGCATGTACTCGCGCCACCCGATGATTTGCCGCACAAAGCCTTCTACCTGCGAGAACCCAATCGTATCCTGATTTTCTTGCCAGTGTCCCACCACGGCGTTGATCACTTCCAGCGGGTGCAGTAGCTTTGCGTTCATCACAAAGGAGAGTCGGGAGTGGTACAACGCCCAGCCTTCGGGCGTCATGGCGTCTTGGTAGTCGCCAAAGTGTACGAGCAGATTTGTGACGAAATAATCGAGTACTTCTAAACTTTCTTTCCGGGTAGTAGCCCAGCCAAATCTTTTTGGGTCGGTTAGGCGTCCAATGGTTTTTACTCCGACCTTTTCAATGATCGCGACGATATCGCTGACATCCTTTTCTAATAACAGCGGAGCTGGCCACTGGTGCTTTTTGGGTAAGGACTTACGGTTATCGGCGTCGTAGTTCCATTGCCCGGTCAGGGGTTCGTTGCCGTCCATGAGCACGGCATGTTTCCGCCGCATCATTCGGTAAAACGATTCCAATACGTAGGTTTTCTTTCCCTTAAAATGTTCTTCGAGTTCGGTCCGGCTACTCAAAAAATGCTCCGTGTCGTAATACTGCGACGAAACACCTAGTTCGTGAAGATCGGCGCAGAAAGCCTTTAACTGCTGATCGAGCCGCCACTCGTCGGGGAGCTGGTACTCAAAATGATCAAATGCTTCTTCCTGAATGAGTCTGGATAAATTATCCGTCAGGCTCTGCTTATTATTAGGGTCATCAAGGGTATAGTAAAGAACTCGGTGCCCTTGCTCCCTGAGGTAGTCGGCCAAGGCCCGCATGGCCACAAAAAACGCTATGACTTTCTGAATGTGGTGCGCCACGTAGTCCGTTTCTTGTCGCATTTCCATCAGGATGTAGGTTACGTCTTCGTCGTTTTGCTGATACCACGAGTGGGTGTGGTTGAGTTGATCACCGAGGATGAGGCGGAGCGTGGGCATGAAGTGATTTGTTATTGATAGTAAAATGTAAACTCGGGGAAGTTGGAAAGGTTTAGGAAGGGCTGTTAGTAATATGGTGCTGGATTTACTGAGTTTTTAGAATTATTCGTAGCACCGCCCAGAGGGCTGCCCCATAATGGTTGCTCGGCGGAGCCAAGCGACGGCTTCCGATTGTTTACTAAACAGAATAGTGGCCCGTAGGGTCTGGAAATACTAGTACAGCCCGGAGGGCTGCATCATCGTTGCTACTCGGTGAAACCGAGCGGCGGCAAAGAGCAGTAAGAGCAAAAAATCATCAACCTTCTCCAACTAACTTGTCAAAAAAGTACTCTATGTGTATATTTAAAAGTCGAAAGATAAGTGTTTATTAACTCACATCATCGCATGAAAAACTACCTCTCGGGCTCCCTTTTGTTGGTGGTAGCCTGTATTTCGTTGGGATGCTATGATTGCGGTCCGCAGGCTGAGCCAACTATTCAATTAAATATAGATCGGAGTTCTTTACCGACGCTATATAGAATCAGTGCGCTAGGGACTCAGTCAGATTCTGCTTTTTTAAGAGCGTTGGAGCCCGGATTATTTGGTAATACGGTTGGGTTGCCGGTTTCGATGTTGCAGGATAGTACTACCTATCTTCTCTATTCTGAAAATCAAACCGATACGCTCACGCTTTTTTATAAACGGATCTTCGACATAAAAAAGCAATGTGGATACTATATCGATTTGGCGGAACCTGACGCCAGCCCTCGTTTTAGAACCACGATAGCTAACGTAAGTGTAGAGTACAACTCCTATTTAGGACCGACAAGATGGAATAGGAGCAGACCGCTAGGTATCATAGTCACGACTAGAAATCCGTAAGACCATCATGCGTTCATATAGTATACTTGCTCTTGTACTCAATATTTTTTTAGCTAGGTCAGCTGCCGGTCAGACGGTAGTGGTTGATACTACTTCACAGAATCCCTCAAAAATCGATCAGCCAAGGGAGTACAGTATTGGAATCGATGTTTTTAAGAATATCCCCTACATGCTGATTGGAAATCAATTGCCCCGGCCGTTGTATAGTTCAGCGACGATGTTTAACCGGGGGATTTTTGAAATAGTAGCCCGAAAGCAAACAAGTACTAACCGATACCTAACCGGACTGGTCGGCTATGCTCAGTCGGAAATACAGTATACAGAGGGCGTTGAGGTAAAGGATCGGGTATCTGGCTGGTACGCGAAGGTGGGTACTGAGTGGCTTGTCGGAAAGGTTGGGGGGCGGTCCAGCATCGGATTATCCGGAATGGCTACCTACTGCACGTACCGAACGGACTACCGCTTCAATGGCCCTACTTTTGGGGACTATATTGGTCAAGGATTTACTCGAAATATTGGGGTGGGCATAGAATTGTACTATGGCTATGATATACCGTTGAGTCCGCAGTTTTTGCTGCGTTGGATCACCCGTGTCAGCCTACATTATCGTATTGCTGGGGTAGGCGATACGCCTTATTATCCGGGGGTTGGTATTGTCTTTGATTCCTATGACCCCATCGTATCGTTCGGTACTACTCTACAACTACACTATTGGTTTAACAGGTAGGTGCCAAGAAACTGCTAATTTTCTCTCAGGGAAATGTACTGGTAGTAGATTCTATTTGTGGGTGTGGGCATCATGTTGTCAAGCAGCCCGGAGGGCTGTATCATCGTTGCCACTCGGTGAAACCGAGCGGCGGCACGGTCAATCACAAAGAGAGGTGTTCAGAAGCTAGGTTTGAACATGAGGCTCAAAATACTATCCCCCACGCCTTTTCCCCAGAACCACGTGCTGGCTCAGAATCCGTGCACCTTCCTGCTTTACCAGCGGTTGTTTCCGCATGGCCCAGGTGCGCTCACGGGCTAGGCGGTGCGCTTTTTCGAATTCAATGACCGGTTTAGGATAGTCAACACTCAGGGTGAAGTTGTACATACTTTGTTCCATCGGAGTCATATTCCAGGGCTCGTGAAGGAAGGGTAGGGGGCAATTGGCTAGCTCAGGTACCCACTGCCGGATAAAAATGCCCTCCGGATCGTGGTCGTACGACTGCTTGATGGGGTTGTAAATCCTGACCGTATTGATTCCCGTCACTCCGGCTTGCATCTGAAATTGAGCATAGTGAATACCCGGCTCAAAGTCGAGGAAAAGACTGGCCAAATGTACCGCTCCTGGTTTCCAGGGCTGCCAAAGTAGGTGCGTCAGAAAAGAAACGAGCATGGCTCGCATTCTGAAATTGATGTGCCCGGTTTGGTGCAGGCAGCGCATACAGGCATCTAGCAGCGGATAGCCGGTTTGCCCGGTAGCCCAAGCCGTGAAGTAGCGCTCATCGATTGACTTTTCCATCGTATCGTAGCCACGGTTGATGTTATCGAACTCCATCCGGTCTTCGCTTTCAAATTTTTGCACAAAATGGCAGTGCCAGCGTAACCGTGAGCCAAAAGCCAGTAAGTTCCGGCGGGAAATCTTGCCGTCTTTCAAGGCTTGTTTATACCGTTGAAAAACCATCCTGACCGATATATTACCCCAGGTAAGGTAGGGTGAAATACGCCCGCTACTCCGCCGGCTAGCCTGAGGTTTGGAGATACTACGGCTGTATTGATTGGCCCGGCTTTCAAAAAAACTTCCCAAATAGCGGTGAGCCGACGCCTCGCTCCCGGGCTGAAATCCGACCGTCGTCGTCGTGGGAAGGTTGATCAGTGGTAGCTCCTCCCAACTTTTTATTTCGTTTTCCAGTTCAATGGAAGCGACCTGTGTTGGTAGACCAGAAAAGTTGGGTTGCTGCAGGGGAGCATTCATAAAGTGATGCCAGTCTTCTTTCCACGTAGACCGGTTTTTCAGGCCACGTTGTACCCCGTTGGTTTGGTACTCTTGCCAGAGAATACCGTTTGATCGGCAAAAAACCTTTACTTGCTTGTCGCGTTGGTAGGTAATTCGTAGTCCCGTTTCTTCGTGCGAATACAGGGCCGCGATGGAATACTGCTGATGGAGTTGTTCCAAGGTAGTTACTACCTCACCCACCACCTGCCGCACGCTTGCCTGGTAAGGTAACAGCTGTTCGTTGAGGCAGCGAATCGACTCGCCCACAAAGCGCCAGTGTCTTGCCGAGTAGTGCCGGTCTTGCAGTAGAGAAGGCTCCCAGATGTACAGTAGTAGAACCGGATGCCCCACTCGGAGCGCCTCTTTGAGCGGAGCGTGATCCCGCAAGCGAAGATCCCGCTTAAACCAAACCACGTGAACGGGAAGCATAGATAGTATTTTTAAACAGTTTTAACGGATCGTATCGATTTATTGTTTAAATTCTCAGGTTCTACCAATCCTATTCGATATGACTCCTGATCAGGCCTTCCAGATTGCCAGTACTATTGTCATGCCTCAGTGGTTACTGATGGGGTTTGCGCCCCGCTGGTTTGTGACCCAGTTTCTGGTTAAATCGTTCATTATTCCGGTGCTACTAGCGGTACTATACGCCTACTACCTTTTTTCCGGCGGCCTCGTTGACTTTGCGGCTTTCGGTACGCTAGCCGGAGTAAAGGGACTCTTCCAAAACGGTGGAGATGGCGTAATGCTGGCGGGTTGGATTCACTACTTGGCCTTCGACCTCATCGCGGGTAGCGTAGTGCTGCGCGACGCTCAGGAGCGGGGTATTCCGCACTGGTGGGTAGTTATTCCTATCTTCTTCTGCTTTATGCTCGGCCCAATCGGTATACTACTCTATTGGATTATTCGTACCGGAAAAATACAAAAACTGACCTAGGTCACTGGGTGCTTATTTGTATGTGTTTACTTTTGCACACAAGGATAAGAACGTCAGTAGGTCAGACGTTATAATTAGTGTGAAGAGTTCAGCAAGACAAGTCATTGCGATCGGGTTTTTAGTACTCATGTGTATCAAAGCATGGGTGATGCCCCTATTGTACCTCGACTACAAGCTTCGCAAAGAATTTATTATCAATAATTTTTGCGTAAATAAAGACCGTCCTGAGTTGCATTGTGATGGTAAATGCTACCTTGCTATCCGTCTTGCTACCGTACAGGAGCAGGAAGAGCAGCAGGCGCAACGGGCCTTCATGTTCAAGCTACTGGAAAACATTACGGACTGCCACACCTACTTTGTATCCTTTGCATCATCGCAGGCAATACCACTTCCATATACACACACTGGATTCGCTTACTCGTGCCCGTTCCTGATGAATGCGGCTACGGCAGATATCTTTCACCCCCCGCAAGCTGCCTAATTTCCTTCTTTTATTGATTAGCTCCGCTTCTTTACCGTTTGTTTAACTACTCTCGGAACAGATTCAATGTACGCTCAATCGTGCTTTGGTTGTCCTGGGCTACCACGTATGATTGTGCCTGAGCTATCACTTAATACCTACTAGTGCTATGAAAAATTGGCTGTTTGGGCTGACGATCCTACTGTTGAGTGCTTGTTAGTCCCCAGAAACTACTACTCCGGAAACTAAACCGGAGGCTTTATTTGAGCGTCCGGCTAATTTTCCTGAGCCCGTATATCTTATTGACCAAAATCTGGTAACGGAGGAAGGTTTCACCCTGGGTAAGACACTTTTCTACGATGGAATTTTGTCGCGTGATAGCACCATTGCCTGCGGCGAATGCCACCGGCAGAACCACGGGTTTACGCATCATTTGCACGACCTCAGTCACGGTATCAATGGCCGGACGGGCTTGCGTAATGCGCTACCGTTACAGAACCTGGCTTGGCTGCGGCGTTTTCAGTGGGATGGTAGTATCGAGCATCTGGAACAGCAACCCATTTTTCCGATTGAACACCCGGACGAGATGGATGATACCATGGAAAACGTGGTGAAAAAGCTCCGTTCAAGCACAACGTATCCGGTCTTGTTTAAAGCGGCTTACGGAAGGGAAGAGGTCACGTTAGACAAGATGCTTAACGCGCTCACGCAGTTTATGCTCGCGCTGGTTTCGGCTCAGTCGAAGTACGACCACTACGTTCGGAAAGAAAACGGGGTCATGTTTACGGCCGAGGAGCTAGCAGGAAAGCAGCTATTCGAAAGCAAGGGTTGTATCAACTGCCACGCTGGTGAGCTGTTTACGGATCAGAGCTTTCGGAACAACGGTCTGGCGCCGTTTGAACGGAGTAAGGTAGTGTATGTCAATGGTAAAGCCACGATTCAAGTGGTAGTAGACGAGGGGCGGTTCCGGGTAACGGGTAAGCCGGCTGACCGCTTTGCCTTTGTGGTACCTAGTCTGCGTAATATCGTGGCCACACTGCCGTACATGCACGACGGACGTTTTAAGACACTAAAAGAAGTACTTGATTTTTATGGTAGCGGTATGCACGATAGCCCCACGCTTGACCCGATGTTTCGGCGGGCTGATAGTACACTGGGCGTACCCTTAAACGAAGACGAGAAGACCAAACTAATCGCCTTCCTGAATACATTAACTGATAACGAATTTTTAATAAATCCCCGCTTCGCCGAGCCCGACGGTTTTCCTGTTCGGTAAAACTATTGGTGGGTTATTTAACAAATACTAAATTTCATGAAAACGATAATTAACTATTTTTTTGCACTTTTCTTTGCCGCTGCTTTTTTGCTGGCTTGTAACAATGATACCGTAGAACCCATCGGAGCAAACGATATGGGTACCGTAAAGTTGGAATTTGACAACCGCGTAGGGGCTCAGAAAATGGCCTTGGGTACTACTGCCTATAGAAATGTTTCTGGTGAAGAATTTACGCTCACTACCTTTAACTATTTTATCAGTAACATAGCCTTGAAAAAGGCCGACGGTAGTGTAGTGAAATTTCCGAATCAGTACTTCCTCGTCCGTCAATCCGACCCTACCTCCTGGGAACCTGAACTGAAAGATGTTCCGGCGGCTGACTACAAAGAAATTAGCTTTATTATTGGGGTGGATAGTACTCGCAGTGTCTCCAACATTGGTGCCCGTACGGGCGTGTTGGACCCTACCTCTTACGGCAGTGATGCTATGTACTGGTCGTGGAACTCGGGCTATATTTTTGTAAAGATGGAGGGTACTTCGCCTGTCGTACCGCTCAACTCGGCGGGAAAGCGTGCTTTTGAAATGCACATTGGTGGCTACGGAGGTCGTGCTGCGGTGGCTCCCAATAATATCCGTGCGGTAACATTAGCCCTCAACAGCACGGCTACGGTTCGTAAAACTATCGCGCCGACGGTACACTTGGTAGCTGATTTCCTGAAAGTATTCAACGGTACCACGACAATCAAACTAGCCGAAACCAACAGTGTGCACAACCCAGCCGTGGCTGGCCCTTTTGTTGATAATTATATGAAAATGTTTGTGGTAGACCACGTGCACAACGATTAATGAATAGGTAGGGCTGGCTACGGTCCGTCCTGCCATTTACCCAAACACCTATGAAAAAGTACGCTACACTGATCATACTACTTATGGTTATGGGTTGTGCTCCCACGGACCCGGCCGAGCCGGAGATTCTGTTTGCAGTACCGGCCAACTTCCCAGAGCCTACCTATGACCTAAGTAAAAATCCCATCACGAAAGACGACTTTGAGCTGGGAAAGGCCTTGTTCAACGACCCGATCCTATCCCGTAACCTAACCATTTCCTGCGCCGAATGTCATAGTCAGTCTTCGGGATTTACCCACCACGGGCATGACCTGAGCCACGGCATTGACAACCGGAAAGGTACCCGTAACGCGTTACCGATTCAGAACATGGCCTGGGAGTCGGAATTCTTTTGGGATGGCGGCGTGGGGGACCTGGATTTTGTGCCGATTGCTCCCATCGAAAACCCGGTAGAAATGGATGAAAATACTGGAAATGTGCTGGCTAAGTTGCGCAAAACACAGAAGTACCCACCGATGTTCAAAAAGGCTTTTGGTTCGAAGGAAATTACTTTGGCTACCTTTCTGAAAGCGCTATCGCAGTTTATGCTGACGCTGGTATCGGGTGACTCCCGCTATGACCACTACGTACGAAACGAAGGCGAAACGCTTACGGACGATGAGTGGGCGGGGCTGACGGTTTTTCGTTAAAAATGCGCTTCCTGCCACGCTGGTGAGCTATTTACGGATCGTAGCTACCGCAATAACGGCCTGACGATTCAAGGCGTGATGGACGAAGGCCGATACCGTATTACAGCAAACGAAGCAGATCGTTACCGCTTTCGCGTGCCAAGCTTGCGTAATGTGGCCGTGACGGGCCCGTACATGCACGATGGCCGCTTTTATACTCTGGAAGCCGTACTGGATCACTATACCAATGGGGTGCAAGCTACGCCCAACCTCGACCCACTGCTCACTACCAATACACAACGAGGCATTGCTTTGTCTTCTGACGAAAAACGGCAGATTGTTGCTTTCTTCAAAACACTCACGGATACCTCATTTCTCAACGACTCGCGGTTTTCCGCCCCCTGACTATGAAAAAATTACTAATTATAGTCCTGGTACTAACCTCTTTTACCCGCTCCCGGGCCTGTGATGTATGCGGCTGCGCCAACAGTGGCTCGTACTTTGGCCTGATGCCGCAGTCGCACAAATCGATGCTGGGACTACGCTACTCCAACCTGAATTTTGAAACCCATCCGGGTAGCGGGTACTTTCGGACGAATGAGCAATTTCGGATCACAGAATTGTACGGTCGGTTTTATCCGGCCAAGCGAGTACAGGTGATGGCTTTTCTCCCGTATCGGGTAGACCAACAGCTATTGGTGGATGGCAGCACCAAGAAGCAGCAAGGCTGGGGCGATGCCACGGTACTGGTCAATTATAATGTGCTCAATACTTTTATGGATAGCGACGAGAGCCACCGCATCAACCATAGCTTGTAGGTAGGTGGGGGTATAAAACTTCCTACGGGCCGTTTTCGTTACGACGAGGAAGATCCGCTGGCGGTGGCTAACGCCAACTTTCAGCCCGGCACGGGGAGTACCGATTTTATTCTAAATACCTTCTACACCCTGACCGCTGGCAAGTGGGGAACACTCATAACGGCTTCGCGTAAGCTGAATACTACCAACGCCCGGGGCTATCGGTTTGGTAACCAAACCTACGGTAGCGTGGATGTGTACCGCACGAGCGCCGTGGGGAAAGTTTTCCTCATGCTGCACCTGGGCCTCTATGCGGAGCATTCGGACTACGGAAAGCTAGAAGGACGGATATTGCACGAGACGGGTGGTAATCTGCTTAACGGTACGGCTGGTGTTTCTGTTTTTACTACCCACTGGACCACCGGGCTCAGCGTGCAGCAGCCCTTAGCGCAGAATCTTTCGGGCGGGAAAGTCGTGAGTCAGACCCGTGCTTTGGTTCAGGTCGCGTGGTTGTTTTGACGGTCATAGTATAGTACTCCATACGCCTCTATTCTTTTCAAAAACAGTATAAAAACCTAGAGATTTGGCCTTTTCAGACTGGTGTAGCTAGTGGTACTTTAATCTCATTTCCTGGATGATCGTGCCGTTTTAGCCCCGGAAGATCAACAATTGCGGGCTATCCGATACATCCATTCCGCAACTCTGCAATTTCTTATTAACTTTGTAAGCTGAGAAATAGCATCGAGAGGTGCTACCATGCTATTTTCCAAGACCAAAAACTTATAGAATTAACGAACAACCGGGCTCAGGCCCCCGATACACATGTTTGAAAGCTTACAGGATAAACTCAATACCGCATTTCGTACCCTCAAAGGGAAAGACAGGATTTCTGATATCAACGTAGCAGCCACGACCAAAGAGGTGCGCCGCGCGCTGGTCGATGCCGACGTAAACTTTAAGGTAGCTAAGGAAATCACGGATCGGATCAAGGATAAGGCGATCGATCGCAAAATCCTGATTTCGGTGGAGCCCGGGCAGCTGTTCGTGAAGATCGTGCAGGAAGAGCTGACCGAGCTGATGGGTGGAAAGTCGGAGAGTATCAACATCAAGGGTGATCCAGCGGTAGTTTTGATTGCGGGTTTACAGGGTTCGGGTAAGACTACCTTCTCGGGTAAACTGGCCAGTATGCTCAAAAAGCAGGGGCGTAACGTACTTCTTACCGCCTGTGATATTTACCGTCCTGCGGCGATTGAACAGCTGAAAGTATTGGGCGAGCAGATTGGTGTAGAAGTATACGCCGAACCCGATAACAAGAGTGCGGTAGATATTGCAATCAATGCCCTAGCCTACGCGCGCAAAACCGGCAAGAAAATCGTTATCGTGGATACAGCCGGACGTTTGGCCGTAGACGAGGTGATGATGAAAGAGGTAGCTGATATTAAAGCCGCCGTGAAGCCTACCGAAATTCTGTTTGTGGTTGACTCTATGATGGGTCAGGACGCGGTAAATACCGCTAAGACCTTTAACGAACGTCTTAATTTCGACGGAGTGGTACTTACCAAGCTCGACGGTGATTCTCGGGGTGGAGCCGCGCTTTCGATTCGTCAGGTGGTAGATAAGCCGATCAAGTACATCAGTACGGGGGAGAAAATGGAAGCACTTGATACTTTCTACCCCGATCGTATGGCCAGCCGGATTCTGGGCATGGGTGACGTGGTATCGCTGGTAGAGCGGGCGCAGCAAGCTTTCGACGAAGACGAAGCCAAGCGGATCAACGCCAAAATGCGCCAGAATAAGTTTGATTTCGACGACTTCCTGGGGCAATTACAGCAGATCAAGAAAATGGGTAACGTGAAAGACCTGATCGGGATGATACCGGGTATGGGCAGCGCCATGAAAGATCTGGACATTGATAATGATTCATTCAAACCCATTGAAGCCATTATTCAGTCGATGACGAAGAATGAGCGCGAAACTCCCGATTTGATCGACGGTAGCCGTAAAAAGCGGATTGCAAATGGTAGTGGTACTTCTATTCAGCAGGTAAATAACTTGTTGAAGCAGTTTGACGAAATGCGGAAGATGATGAAGAAAATGAATACGATGCAGTCTCCGGCTGCCATGAAAAAGGCGCTACGCCGTTAGTCATGGGCCCACTATGCTGCTATCTTTTTTGATATAAAACGAGCTCCGGGAACTTGGTTGTTTCCGGAGATTTTTATTCTCTGCCATGAAAAAAACGGTTCTTCTCGTACTACTTACTCTCGGGGTGGGGCAGGCGGCCTTCTCACAGGCTTCGGTAGGGTACTACCCCTGGAACGGCCTGCTAACGCTTAGTACTAACCCGCGCTACGCCATTTGGCTCGATACCCGCTACCAGACCAACTCGCTGTTTAGTAGCCTGAGTGTCGATATATTACCCATGGTCAATCTCAAAAGGAGCGAGGTCGTACAAGTGTACATCGGTGGAGGTTTGCGGGTCAATCCGCTTTACCGTATTGCCGACCCGAAGGCCAAGCTTCTGACGATAGACGGCTACTCGCTCAACGTCGGTGTGCGGGTATCGCCTTTCGCCCAAAACCGGGGCATTCAGGTAGCCTTGGAACTGAACCCCTACGTGAAGAACGATCTGGCCAATGGAGTGTTGAAAAGCCATTTTGGGTTGGTGTATGCCTTTCGGAAGCGGGAAAAAAAGTAGGAGCAGGTTCGGTTTTGGAGAAAAGTTGGGCGTCTCCGAAGCCCGATTTTTGTGTGGGTGTGTGGCATTCTACAAAGATTTGGCATCTCTGATGCCTCTTGTGTAAACAGCAAAATACGTACTATTAAGGTTGATTCATCCAGTCGGTATGTATGCAACTGTTCAAAAAACTACCTTCATAACCTCTTCGATGCCTGATTCATGTGCTTGATTTGGGGTTTTCTACAAAAGTTACGCCTCTCCGAGGCTGGCTTCGGAGAGGCGTAAATGTGGTTTTTATTATTCTCTCAATCCACAATAGCTTGCAGCACATGCTGACGAAGCTTTGTATGGTAAGAGTTTGAGAAGGGAGCCAATTGGGTCATAAAAATGGCAACTAAGTTTTCTTTGGGATCGATAAAAAAATGCGTGTTGTTAGCCCCGCTCCAATAAAAAATACCTTCTGAGCCCAATAGCTTCGTTTTGCCTACGTTTTCAACTACCGCGAAGCCCAGGCCAAAGCCTTCACCAGCTCCATTGTATAAATCACCGACATGGTTTTGGGTCATCAATTCAACGGTTTTTCTACTCAATAGTCTTTTGCCTTTCCATTCGCCTTTATTCAATAGCATTTGGCAGAAGGTCATGTAATCGGCCGCCGTAGTGTACAAGCCATTTACGCCGCTCCATATAGTGACACCCTCCATTTTGGGTTGATTAGGGCTGCTTTGTAGTATCCCTTCCTTGTTTTTAATGTGGACAGACACAACGTGTGACTGCTCCTTTTTTGGAATATTATAGCCCGTATGCTTCATGGCGAGTGGCTCATAAATCCGTTTATTCAGAAAATCGTTGGTACTCATGCCTGAAAATTTCTCGATCAAAACCGAAAGTACGTCCGGAGCTGCACTATAATACCATTGCTCTCCCGGCTGCCCTATAAGCGGCAACGCTAGCATGGCATTCACGCGGTCTGTTACGGTAGCGTGTTGCTGGTACATCGCTTTGGCGTAATCACGATCAAGCGTACTTCCTCCCAATCCATGCGATAACCCGGCCGTGTGGCTCAATAGATTCGCAATAGTTATCTCTTTTTTCATCGGTACGGTTTCGCCGTCTTTTCCAGTACTCAGATCTTTGGCTACTTTCAGGTCTTTGAAGGCAGGGATGTATTTAGATACAGGGTCCGTCAACAAAAAATGGCCTTCTTCGTAAAGCATCATGAAAGCGACTGTGATAATGGGCTTCGTCATGGATTGAATATAAAAGAGGCTTTCGGTAGTCATTGGCGTTTTGTCCTTTACATTGCTACTGCCAAATGCTTTGTGGTGTACCACCTGCCCATTTCTAACAATCATAGAGACCGCTCCCGGAATCTCGCCGTCTTGAATAGATTCGTTTAAATAACTCTCATAGGTTTTTAGTCGTTCAAGCGATATACCCGCAATGGCTTTATCGACTGATTGCGAAAAAATGCTTTCAGCCGGAAAAACGAAAACAAATAAGTAGATGAAAAGGTGTTTAGTATATTTCATAGTGTAAGGTTGTTTTCTCAAATGTAAGCTAAATAGTTGCTTTGCACACTTTTCCTAGATCTTCGGAATAAGTAGTTGTTAGTATTCGTTACCAACGACGGCTTTAAACTAGAGAAAGGGTTAATAAAGTAGCCTACTTCCGTACCGGCATATTGGCCTTCACCTGCTTTTGCCAAGCCTTGAAAAGCGCCGCCATTTCCTGCTTTTTCTTCGGCATAGTAGAAGCCAGATTTTTGCTTTCACCCATATCTTCCCGAAGGTTATACAACTCCATTTCGCCGGTTTCGTAGCTTTCGGTGAGCTTATAATCGCCCAGGCGCACGGCTCCGGCGGGACGGCCTAGTTGGTTGCTGAAATGCGGGTAGTGCCAATAGGCGGGCTGATCGGGTAAGGTTATTTTTGGGTTCAGTATAGTGGCCAGTATACTTCGGCTGTCCATCTCTACCTCGGGCATCGGGTGGTTTAATAGTTCGCTGAACGTGGCGAAGTAGTCTACGTTGCTAAAATACTGCTCGCTCGTTTGGCCGGGGGCTATTTTCCCTTTCCAGAACATGATGGCCGGAATCCGGATGCCGCCCTCGTAGATATGTCCCTTCCACTTGCGGAGCGGTTCCATGTTGGTCGGGATCGGCCCGAGTTCAGGTAAGCCCACGCCGCCGTTGTCGGAGGTAAAGATCACCAGCGTATTTTCCAGTAATCCTTTCTTGCGGAGGGTCGCCATCAGTCGGCCAACACCGTCGTCGAGGCTTTCCATCATGGCCCCGTAGTTGGGGTTGTAGCGGCCTTCAAACTTCTCGTATTTCAAAAAGTACTTCTTCAACTTATCACCCCGAGGCACAATGAACACATGCGGGGCCGAGTAGGTGAGGTATAGGAAGAAAGGACGGGCCACGCCTGGCTTACTGACGTTTTTCTCTACGAATTCTACGGCGTAATCGGTGAGTTTATCGGTAAGATACTTGGTGCCGTTGTCCACAAATTCCGTTTTGTAGCTGTCCTCAAAGATGGAGTAATTGTAGTAATCTAGCCCGTTTTTGCCGATCATGCGGCTGAAATCAAAACCCTGATTCCAGGGAGCCAAGCTGTCGGCATTGCCCAGGTGCCACTTGCCCACCATACCGGTGGTGTAGCCCAGCGGCCTGATCCACTCGGCGATTGTCGTAGCGGAGGCGGGTAGGAAGGGGTTCCAGGGCGAGGGGTTCACGGGCGAGGTATCGTCGGTACGGTTGCCGGCAATGAAGTTGGTGAGCCCGTAGCGCGCCGGGTGGCGGCCCGTCAGGATCGCTGCCCGCGAGGGCGAACAGACCGGGCTGGCCGAGTAGGCCTGCGTGAATCGCAAACCCTGCCGCGCCAGCGAGTCGAGGTGTGGGGTTTCGTTGTAGGGGTTGCCGTAGCTGCCCAGGTCGAAGTACCCTAGGTCGTCGGCCAGGATGTAGATGATGTTGGGCTTCGTGGACGGCGGGGTTTGCGCCAGGGTAGTGGCAGATAAGGAAAGGCAGAAAAGGAGGCCGACTAGCTGCTTCATAAAACGGGTTTTTGTAGAAAAAGCCGTTCAATTCATTTTCTACCTATATCAGAATACTAGCCGGATCATGATTTTTGGGTGTACGTCGTCTTCCTTTGGAAAGCGATATACATGGGAGAGGGAAAAGTTGACCATCCTGCCCAGACCATCAGATACAATCTAGCGGTAGGAGGGTAATAGGTTTGGTATATGTGATTGGGTTACTCACTTGTTTGTTTGTCGTGTTTTTTTGCGGTGGCCACTAACGGTTTTCGGCTTGGCGATGTGGCGGACTTTGAAAGACAAAACTTCAATTTTGAACTAAATTTCAATTGAAAAACTAAACTTGAATTTAGCACTAAATCCGCCACATTGTCAAACCGATGTTATGTGCTGTTATTTCTTCAATTTTTCTATTGTTTCTTTTGTTTGTTGGTCGGCAGGGTCAAGTTCAAAAGCTTTTTCATAATTTTTTATAGCATTTGATTTGTCATTTAGTTTTAAATAATAACGGTGCTTTGATAATTTTTGTGTCTTAGGAATGATTAAAAAATAAGATGGTCAATTTCCGGGCTTGATCAGGTAATTCCATTTGGGTATTTTCTCATCAAAAGTGATGTAGCGACCCATGTCCTTTTTGAAGTTGTGGTCAAGCGGCCTCTTGGTGGCGTAAGTCTTGGCGTTTATGGTCGTC
>JBDNFP010000067.1:0-4911 GCA_041689775.1 Spirosomataceae bacterium | reverse complement strand
ACAATTTCGAAATCACCGAATTCTATACCAAACAGGCGTTTACAAATTCCGGGATTTTCTTTCAATAACTTATACTTATCGTTCATAGTCAGTTTTTTACGAACAAATTTAGAAAATATTATTTAAGAAAGTGGTCTAATACATGTCGGCCGGCATATTTTGAAAAAAATCCAGATTATGCACAATCAGGTGCCCTTCCACCAAGTAATTCTCAATGTACTTGTAGGAGCCCAAGGCCAGAAAGATGAAGCAAAAAATCGCTAGCCGGAATACAATAAGTAAAGTTGTTTTATCTTTTTTCCAAAGTGACAATACTACCACTGCGGCCACAGGAGGAGCAAAAGCCAGGAAAGTTCCCTTGGTGAGCAGTACCAAACCCAACCCAATAGACAGAATAAGTTCATTACCCTGTGTAGGCTTACGAATATAGCGGTGCAGAAGCAGAAAAATCAGGCTTCCCATGAAAAATGCTAGCGTATCGTTAGACACGTACAGAGAAAAAGTCATAAAAGAGTGGAGAAATACCGCCAGCAAAAAACTAACATTCCGGGCCGCAATATCTTTCGTAAGTTTCTGGCAAAGCCGATAAAGAATATACAGGTTTGCCACCGACAGAATCAGCGAAAGAAGCTGAGTTATTTTTGGGTTATACAGGGAATCAAACAGATAGAAAGGAACCGCAAGAAGATAGTAGAGCGGGGGTTGCATGGCACAAAATACCTCCCTCGTGAGGGGTAATCGACCTTTTTCTACCAAAAAATTGATAATTTCCACGTGGGCATCTACACCCAAGGGAGGCAATGTAATATAAAGAAAGACTCTAAGCACGATACCTAAAAAAAGTAAACGATGTAAGAATCTTTCCTCTGCAAGAAATTTGACCAATACTTTTTGACTTTATTTCAAAATCTGACTTCAGTAAAGTCAAAATTATAGAATATTATTCAATAATTTACTTTCGGTTTAATCCTCCCTCTCACTTCTCGTTCAATAATTCGGGGGCATCTATTGTTTTCGAATTTTAATTTCTGCGAAGAAATGAAGAGATTTTATTAGTAATATTGACAAAAAAACGATTAAATCCTTGATTATTGAAACGCGCGCCTACGCCCGGGCCGGGCTTTTGGGCAATCCCTCTGACGGATTCTTCGGAAAAACTATATCTATCTCCGTGCGGAATTTTGGCACCTCCATCTCTTTGTACGAGTCGCCTGACCTGCTCATTGAGCCACAGCCTCAGGATAGTAGTACTTTCAAGAGTATCTACCATCTCCGCGATTCGGTATCTAGCCTCGGCTACAACGGGGGTATTCCGTTGATCAAGGCTGGCATTAAAAAATTTGGTGATTATTGCGAACAAAACAGTATCAAACTACCCAACCGAAACTTCACCGTACGCTACCGCTCGTCCATTCCCCGGCAGGTGGGGATGTCGGGTTCGAGCGCCATTGTGGTCGCGCTTTTCCGGGCCTTAATGCAATTTTATAAGGTGGAGATACCCATTGAGATCTTACCTCAGCTCGTCCTGACCTCCGAAACCGAGGAGTTGGGTATTGCGGCAGGGTTGCAAGACCGGGTGATTCAGTGCTACGAAGGCTGCGTGTACATGGACTTCAAGCAAGAGCTGATTGAAACGCAGGGCCACGGGAATTACGAACGGATTCAGTCGGAGAAACTTCCTAAACTATACGTGGCCTACAACACCAACCTGAGTAAAGTTTCGGGCAAAATACATAGTGATGTACGCACGCGCTTCGACCGGGGAGAGTCTAAGGTGACCGAGGTACTAGCCCAAATTGCCGAGTGTGCCGCACTCGGCAAAACTGCCCTCACAGAAGGAAGACCGGACGACCTTCACGAACTCATGAACAGGAACTTTGATCTGCGGTGTGAGATTTACAACGTATCAGATTCTAATAAAGAACTCATCAAAGCAGCCCGTTCGTGCGGCGCTTCGGCGAAGTTTGCTGGCTCTGGCGGTACGATCATCGGTACTTATCAAGATGATGATATGCTCAACCGCCTTTTTGTAGAACTCAGAAAGCACAACGCCCGGGTGGTAAAGCCGTTTGTAGTGTGAGGTGGCATTCGGCGGTCGGCAACTACTTCTTCTAATTTTTGCTTTATCATAGATATCAAACAACAATCCAAAAAAGGCTGACTGCCGACTGCTGATAGCCATAGATAACTTTTTAAATTACCAACTACCCAAACATGATCCGTAAAGCCGTTATACCCGCCGCAGGACTAGGCACCCGTTTTCTGCCCGCAACCAAGTCCATGCCCAAGGAAATGCTTCCTATCATTGATATCCCGACTATTCAGTACGTGGTGCAGGAGGCCGTAGATTCTGGAATCGAAGATATCCTGATTATTTCTGGTAAAGGCAAAAGGGCCATCGAAGATCACTTTGACCGTAACTTTGAACTGGAAGCCCGGCTGGAAGAAAAGGAAGAGCAGGCCTGGCACAACGAGATGCGTCGCTTGGCTGATATGGCCAATATCCATTTCGTCCGGCAAAAAGAAGCAAACGGTCTTGGCGATGCTATCTACTACGCCCGCCACCACGTAGGCGACGAACCTTTTGCGGTACTGCTGGGGGATACCATCATGGACTCGGTGATTCCGGTTACGCAACAATTGATGGATACCTATGAGCAATACGGGGGCTCGGTGATTGCGGTGGAGGAAGTACCCAACGACAAGGTAAACCGCTACGGAATCGTGGGAGGAACCTCCCTGAGCGATACGATTATGGAGTTAACTACATTGATAGAAAAACCCGCTCTGGGATCTGCTCCTTCCAATTTGGCGATTGCCGGCCGCTATATTCTGACGCCTGATATTTTTAAGGCAATTGAACAAACCCCCAAGGGGAAAGGCGGCGAAATACAGCTAACCGACTCGATCCTGCTCTTGCTTCGCCGCGAGAATATTTACGCGCACCGGATCGAAGGTCAGCGCCACGATATTGGCAATAAGCTGGACTTCCTGAAAACTACCGTTGAGTTTGCCCTCAAACGTAAAGAGTTTGCCGCTCCCTTCCGGAAGTTCTTGGAAGAAATACTGGCGAAGTAGAATACAGTGTTGAGAAGCCGGTAGGCAACTCTCTGTAATGATTATCAAAAAGGGGCGGTGGATTCGCAGCCCCTTTTTGATAAATCTCATAGCAACTAATTTACCTTGCTCACCCAACCATGGCCGTCAAGAAAAAAGCAACATTCTTCCCCCCAAAGAATTCGCCAAACGCCTGATCAAATATGCGGCTTTCTCGATTGCCCTGGTCATTATATTATTGGGTATAGGCATTCTGGGATACCACTACCTAGGCAGCTTGGGTTGACAGTATCTACAACGTATCCATGATATTGACGGGTATGGGGCCGATTGATCCGGTACGCGATACTACCGCCAAGCTATTTGCATCCGCTTACGCACTATTTAGTGAGGTAGTTTTTCTTAGTACAGTCACTATTTTTTTCTCGCCCATTGCGCACCGACTTATGCACCTACTGCACATCGAAGACGAAGAAAAGTAAGCACTCATCAATAAACCGCTACCCTCCCTTCGCTAAGACTAGTCTGGTATGATTACTTAAAAGACCTTCCCCTCCATCCTCTCTCTCTCTACCTCAACCACTCCGCCACCAAAAATCCGAGATACGTACCTATTCCATTTCCCAACGTACCTACCAAGATCGAAGGTAATTGGAGGTCGGGTCTACCCAAACTACGGGCCAAGGCCAGCGCCGAGCTGGAACCGCCGATATTCGCCTGTGAAGCCACGGCTACTACGTCCCAGTCTTGCTTCAAGATCTTACCTACCCCAATCAAGATAGCCGCATGGACAAGAACAATCACGCAAATTATTACCAGCAGCCAAATGGCGAGAGTGCCATCCTGCATTAGGGCCGGAATATCGCAATAGGCCCCAATCACGGCCAGGAAAAGGTAAATCAAAAACATGCCTAATACCCGGCTTCCCCGCAAACGACTCACCACCGGAAATTGGGCCAGTACTAACGCCACCGTAGTAATTGTCAGGATTTTGGGAATCACTGGAAAATATCCGGCAAACCAATCGGCCAGAAATACCGCACCGAAAGCTAATGCAGCCAATAGGCCAACATCCATCGGATTAATGGTTTCTACATCCTCAAAGGAACCGGTAGGTACCGTGGTTTCTTGTAATGCCGGCTTCGCCTTTCCTTTCCCCCGAAGCAGCGAGGGTAAGGCCAGGGTAGCAACCATCCAGAGGGCCGTCACGATATTATCGGCCGCCGTGGTAGCGGCGTACAAGGCCCCTTCTCGCGCCATACCATAGTGAATAGCCACGGCGTTAAAATTCAGGCTACCGCCGATATAGGTACCCGTGAGCATACCCGCCAGGGCGTAGTACTTATCACCCAACAAGCTGATAATATCAAAGCTTTTTATCGCGACTCCAACCCCTACCATCGTACCCAATGCTCCCACCAGAAACATCCCAATCATGGCCGGACCCGCCTGACGAATACTTTTCAAATTCACACTCAACATGAGAAAGAAAATTGAGATTGGCGCTACGTACGCAAAGATGCCGTCGTAGATTATGGTAGGCGTAGAAGAAGAAGGGATCAATCCTGCATTAGCCGTGATGGCGGTCAGTATAATCACCATCAATGCCGTACCTAAATGCCGGAAATAGGGCTTGGTAGCCAGCCATTCACAAACTACAACGTTGATACAAAGAACGGTAAGAATAAAGAGTGGATGAGACGTCATGCAGCCCGGGCTTTGGTTAGTATTTTACCAGTAAGATAGTAAAATGATCCGAATTACTAGTGTTTAAAACACCTTAACTTATCGGGTATAATTTTGTAAGTTTAATTCTCGCATCTTCATTCTTGAATTGCTAATTGATTCTTTTTT
>JBDNFP010000066.1:0-29565 GCA_041689775.1 Spirosomataceae bacterium | reverse complement strand
TGGTTTGGCTCAGGCTTACGCAGATCGCTTACGACTGTCAGACAACTGTTTATCAATTGAAATATGGTTTGCTAAGTGATTATTTGCGCACGCAACTGACCCGGCCAACTATTAAATTCGCATGATTTGCGAAAGTCCTATATTACTTGAATTCACCCTTCATAATATCGATAAACCAAATATCCCTCAACTCTAAACGCATTATTTTTTTTCTAAATGACTTATCTAATGTAAGTATTCAATAATTTTCCAACCCAAAACCTATTATACTATGAAAAAACTGTTAATGAATTTTGCTGACTCATTGCTCTCAGGAGAGCAGATGAAAAAAGTGAAGGGCGGGTACTTCAATCCTTATAATCCTAACGATCCTGACGGGAATGGATGTCAATTTGACGGTGAGATACCATGCAGTTGTGAAGGAAGGCTACCATTTTGTGCTTTCCCATCACGATGTGTAGAAGCTTGTAGCTAACTGATCTAATTTGAAACTGTAAGTTGGTTGTGGAATAGCTTACAGTAATACTAATACGAGATAAAATTTTTCATTTTATCTCGTATTAGTGCATTAATATATTATGAATATTTGTAATGGATAAAATATTGAAACTGTTATTTTATTTGATAATTGTATCTAATACTGTTATAGGACAAAAATTTACAGTTGAAGGTATAATTACTGATAGTAAAACTATGGAACCTGTGCCATTTGCAAATATCTATATAGATGGCACAACTTTTAGTGCAATTAGCAATGAGTCTGGAAACTTCAAATTGTTGAATTTTCCTAAATTACCATATAAAGTGATAGTATCAAGGTTAGGATACTATAAAAGTGAGATAGAAATTAATTCTATTTCAGATAAATGGCGTGTTATTAAATTAGAGCCTAAATTGAATGAATTGGATGAAATAGTCGTAAAACCAACTAATAACAATGGATGGAAAAAATATGGGAAGATATTTTTTGAAGAATTTATTGGTACTTCAAAATTTTCCAAAGAATGTAAGATATTGAATCCTGATGTTTTAGAGTTTAACTTTATTGATTCTACCAATCAATTATATGTAAAGTCTAATGAGGAAATAATAATACAAAATAACGCACTAGGATATAAAATAAAATATTTGTTATCTTCTTTTGTTAAAGATTATTCGAAAAAGTTTACTTACTTTGAGGGTTCTACTTTATTTCAAGATTTGTCTCTTGAAGAAGATAACAAAAAATTTATTGATTTGTGGAAGATAAATAGACAAAAAAGCTTCAATGGTTCATTACATCATTTTTTTAAATGTCTATTTCAAGGTACTATTACAGAATCAGGGTTTAGAGTTGAACATTATAATGAAATTGGAATGGGAGAATATTTTAATAGAATATTTGTTTTTAGAGATACAATTACCTTTGATAAGGATAATATGTTATACGATTTAATTAATTCAAAAATATCTATAAGTTCAGATAAATATGTGGTAAGGAAAATTAAGTCTTTACAACCTATTTTGCATAATTGGAGAGCGGTGATGAATAGAAATGAATCACTGGATTTTACTATACCATTTACTGCGATAGATAAGAGTTTAAAAATAATAGTACGCAAGCATGACAATATGTCGAACCTTTTTATTTATTATTTAGAAGACAAGGATGTAATTAAAAAAAATAATATTTATTTGATACCTGATACTAGTTTTCAAATCGGAAATACTTTAAAGATATCAAATTCTGAGATGTATAAGAATTTATTCTTTAAAGGTTATTTAGAGATTTCGTATATGTATGAAGAAGAAGAGAGAGAATATTTATATTATATGCGTTCATCATCCCGAAAAAGTGATTATCAAGTTTCACGAATATCTATAAATGGTCATCTGCCTGTTAAATTTTATTCAAATGGTTATTATGAGCCAGTCGATAGGTTGAATACAGAAAAATATTGGAGTTATGAAAAAATTGATAAGTTACTACCTATTGATTATATCGACTCTCAGTAATAACGTGCTAGTAATCAAACACATGATAACAGCATGTGAGAAGACACCTGAAGAAAAAGCAGTTAGGTAACACATCGGTATTTAACTAACTAGGTTAAGATATAATTATTTCAAGAGTTTACTATAAGGTCATTTTTGACTTGTTCAAGTCCGCAAGGCCAGTTCCCTCTCCACCGCCCGCCTCTTCCCTTTCACTCTAAACGGAAAACTTATTAGGAACCTGATAAAAATTATCAGCAATCTAATAAAAATTATAAGGAATCTGATAGGAATCGCCGCGACCGGGAGTGACATTTGAGTTATCAACACAACTCCTAAGCTCCCATGCCCAAAGAAACAGTACTCTTCCTGCCGGCCTCCATCCGCAGCCACGTGCTGCCCTCGCTGTATATAGCGGGACTGCTAGCCGAAGAGTACGAGGTGGTGTACGCCGTGACGAGCGACATCCTGGCCGAGCTCGTGACCGCCAACGGCTACCGGGCCGTGCGCAACACCGGCTATCGCGTAGGCTACCACATGGAGGGCCGCTACCTCGCCGACCAAAAGCAGACGCCCACCTATCGGCGGTTGCGGCAAGCCTACCGCACCGATGAACTGTACCACGCTCGCCAAAAGGAACTTTACGCCCTCGTGGACGAGCTGCGGCCCGTGGCGGTTTTCATCGATTTGTTTGTCTGCACGGATTTTTGGGTATTGAACCCCCGACGCCACGAGTTCAAGTTACTGTTCTTCAACCCCATGCCCTCTACCTACCGCGTGCCGGGCTACCCCGGCGTATCGGAGGGCTACTGGAACAGGGCCGAAGAGGTACCACCCGCTCCCTCTCAGAAAAAAACCAATTCCCTCAAATGGACCCAATGGTTGCGGCACCCCAAAGCCGCCCTCATGCAGCATACCATCCAACGCCACCGGCAGCGCATACAGGAGTTGGGGCAGGCCCTGCCCGACTATCCCTTGGCCGACGACGCCACGGTGACGCAAGTGATTGCTCTTGTGCCCGAGTTGTTGCTGGCCCAGCTGGAATTTGAACTATCGCCCGAAGTACGCAAGCCCAACCAGCACTATCTGGGCCTGTGCCAGGTGGAAAACCGGCACGATACCGAGCTGGATGCCGCCTTTGCGGGGGAATGGCCGGAACTTTTGGCTAGCCGCCTGCCCGGTGAAAAGTGGGTCTATTGCAGCTTTGGTACCTTCCACGAAGGGGCCGACGCCACCCTGCTCCGCTTCGTGACGAATCTGCTCGACGTAGTACGGGAGTGGCCCGGCATGCGGCTGATCTGCTCGGTGAACAGGTACCTAATCGAAACCCTCCGCGCCCGTGACCTCATCCCGGCTAACTCCCACTTTTTCACGCGCGTACAGCAGCTACGGGTACTGGCCGAGGCCGACCTCTTCATTACCCACGGCGGCTTTGGCTCCATCAAGGAAAGCATCTACTATGGCGTACCGATGCTTGTGTATCCCCTCGACCCTAAGTACGACCAAATAGGCAATGCCCTTAAAGTGGAGCATCACGGGCTGGGACTGCGGGGGCTGTTTGCCCACGAGCGGGTGGAGGAGTTGGGGCGGAAGGTGCGGGTACTGCTGGAGGAGGAGAGCTACCGCCTGCGCGTGCAGCAATGGCGCAAAACCCTGCTACTTTGCTACCCGCCGGAGGGGCTGCGGGAAGCCTTGCGGGCACAGATAACCCCTCAACGGGCCGAAAGGCTGTTGGTTTAAGCCGGATTTTGCAAAATCACATACATCTATTTTTTCAACTTTAAACAAAACAAGATTATGAACAGATTAGCGAGTTTTAGTGAGTTTGCTCTAACAAGAGAAGAATTAAAAAAAATACAAGGAGCATGGTACTACGGGTTTAGTTGTACATGCGGGAATAGTGGATTTACGGGGCAGGGTGATAAGAGTGATTATAAGTTTTATGTAAGCCAAAATTGCAGTAGTAGTGATCCTGTTTCTTGTAGATTTCAGGAACTTTAATTAGGTAGTTTAATTACATAGTAGTGGGAGTTCCTACTACTATGTAATAGTTGACAAGTTTACATTTTTTTATCTCTGTAATATTCCATTTTAGATGATATATGGCAACTATTATTATTTCAATTTTTCTTTATAGAAAGATTCCATGTAAAAAATTGATTTTCATAAATTTAAAAAGCATAGTTAATATAACAAAATCAGTTATATTAACTATGCTTTTTAATCTTTTATTTATTACATTTGGTATTTGTCAAAATTTTATTATTTCTGGAAAATTTACTGATTCAGGTTCTTCTAAAAGCTTGAATCTTTATAAATATAATAGCTTTTTTGATTCAAAATTTATAGCAAATATTCCAATAAAAGGGGATAGTTTTTTCTATTATAACTCTAATATAAAGGAAGTTGATGCTTTTTATATTGAAGATTCTCAGGATAAAAGTAAAGCATATTGGTTTTTTTGGGAAGGAGTAAATGAGTTCACAATAAATGGGAATGATTTTACCAAAACCAGAATTAAATCTTCTCCACTTACAGACGAGCGAGACAGGTACGAGAAAGAAGTTTTTGAAAAATTTCATTCACAAATTAAAAATATTGATGAACAATTATTTTTATTAAAAAAAGATTTCAATAAAAATAAAGTTAAAATAGATGAGTTAGTAAAGAATAAATCATTAAAGTGGGATCAAGGTAAAAAAGAGCAAGCTGAATTTGAAAAAAACTATATTCTTGAAAATCGCAATTCATTATTTAGTTTATTTTTATTAACTAGATTAGGAATAGAGGTAGTTGATGAAGAATCTTTACAACTATTCAATAATCTCAATGAAAAGATAAAGCTCCATAGTCGTGGACTAATATTTAGAAAATAACCCTGTTATAAATATATCAAACTCTAAAAAAGAAACTATAAGAACGCAAGTATGCATCGTATTTTATTAGGTTATCAATAAGTGATTTTAGATTAATTACATACTAAGATACTAATGAAAATAACATCATGAGAAAAGATTTTAGTCTTCAATATTGCCTAGGATATTTCTTTTATCTAGGTTAAATTAAATATCTAAATTTGTGAAAAAAAATCATGGCCTCTCTCGTACTTTCTCTTACCTTTTCTACCATTGGCAAAGCCCAAGAGATTGCCCCTGTTTTGTGGAGCCATGCTATTGAAAAACAGGCAGGCAATGATACGATTACCCTTCGCATCGACGCTGCTATCGCTGCCAATTGGTATCTCTACGCCGAAGAAGAGGACAAGGATGGATTGAGTGTTGGGCTAATCCTTAAAACATTGCGTGCTGAAAATTGCCGGGCAGTCGGTTCGCCTCAATTTACTAGGACCCAATCACACTATGTCCAAGGGCTCGATAAAGCCTATACGGTCATGCAGGAGCGGGGTAGCATCCGTCAGCGGTTTGTTCGAACCAGGCCTTCGGGTGCTATGGAAATAAGTATTGAGTATTCGTCTTTAAGTGAGGATCAGTTCAATCAAGAGGGGACGGTGGTAATAAAATCAGAAATAATAAAAGTTCAATTTTAAACAAACTGTTCGACGACTTAAAAGAAAATGATCCCATGACACCCATCAACGCCGAAAAAAACGCCCTCGACGCCACCAAAGCCCTGTTGGATTTCAGTAAGGTGCGCGCCACCAAACTGGGGTTGAAGGAAGCCTTGGGGCAGCACCCGGACTTCCCCAGCATGAACGCCCTGAGCGATGTGCTCAACGATTGGCAGGTACCCAACCTGGCCGCCCGCCTTACCCCCGACCGCTTGCACGAAATTCCGTTGCCCGCTTTGACTTACCTCACTGTGGACGGCGGGATATTTGCCCCGCTGCGTAGCGTGAATGGAAGCGTGGAGTGGCTGCACACCCAACGAGGCTGGCAGCGTGACAGCCTGCGCGATTTTGCTCACAAGTGGAGCGGCGTGGCCCTGCTCATTGAACCCAACGAGCAATCCGGCGAGCGCGAGTATGCTCAGAACCGCCGCCGGGCGCTGCTGAAGTCCCTTCGCCTTCCGTTCCTATTGGGTGGGCTAATCATTGTGTTGGCCTTGCTGGCTCAGTGGGCAAAGTACCCCCTGACCGGACACGCGCTGTACTTTCTGCCGGGCTTGCTGAAACTGATGGGCACCGTAGTAAGCGCCCTACTGGTGTGGTACAGCCTCGATACGAATAATGCCTTTTTGCAGAAGGTCTGCCAACTTAACGGCCGTACCAACTGCCAGAATATCCTCTCCTCCTCGGCAGCCAAGCTTATCGACTGGCTCAGTTGGGCCGAGGTAGGGCTAATTTATTTTGCGGGTGGTTTACTGTTATTGGGGGTAGGGCTGCTGACGGGCGATGCCGCCTATCTGCAAAGCCTGTACCTGCTCACCGTGCTGGCTTTGCCCTATACCCTGTGGTCGGTGTACTATCAGGCGCGGGTGGCCCGCGAATGGTGCGTGCTGTGCCTGAGTGTGCAGGGGCTTCTTTGGGTGGAGTTTCTGGCTGGCTACCTGTTCCACGGCTGGCCCACGCTGACCCCGCTTGTTACCATGAACGCCGACCGGTTTTCTGTTTTCTTCCTCTGCTTTCTGGTAGTACCCCTGCTCTGGGCCTGGGTAAGGCCCGCCCTGCAAAAGGCCACGCGCTACCAGCCCCTGCTGCGGGAGTTTCAGAAATTGAAGTACGACCCCCACTACCTGAACGTCTTACTGGCCAACCCCCGCGTACTGCCTCCACTTTTCCAGGGGATGCAGACCATCAGCCTGGGCAACCCTACGGCCGAGAATACTCTCATCATGGTGATCAGCTTAAGTTGTGCCGCCTGCCGCCGTAACCACCGGGCGCTGGAAAAGGTGCTGGAAAATTATACCAACCTGCACGTGCAGATGGTGCTGGCAGCCTCGCTCCACGCAGAGGATACCGCAGGACAGGTGGCTCGACGGCTGTTGGCACTGCCCGCCGGGGAGAGACCAGAGGCCCTCAGCGACTGGTTTGCCCTGGGAGAGGCCCGCTTTGCGCAGTGGAGCCTGGCCTACCCGCCCACGGAAACCAACGAAGAAAGCGCCCGGCAGTTGGGTTTGCACCTGCGATGGATGGAGCTGGCCGGTGTAATGCAAGCCCCCACTTCGTTTCTAAATGCGGTGGAGCTACCCCGCTTTTTCCTCCCGCACGAGCTACCCCGGCTCTGTGCCTCCTTTACCAACCTTGGAATTGGCCAATTCAGATAGATTTATTTTCTAAACCATTTAAACAAAAACAAGATTATGAACAGATTAGCGAGTTTTAGTGAGTTTGCTCTTTCGAAAGAGGAATTGAAAAAGGTACATGGAGGATATTGGTCTGCCTCATGCACCTGCGCTAATGGCAATAGTTGGTCTGGTAGTGGACAAACATCAAAAGATTTAGATTTTTTTAATGGGTATTATTGTCAAGGTTCGGAACACGAATGTGATATGCAATGGACCTGATGGCCAAGTACACAGAGGGGCTTCCCCTCTGTGTACTTGGCTTATTGTTATGAAGTGGCATAAAATTAAGTATTGAATAATAATTTATTTGGGATTTGATAATTTTTCCTAAATAAACTTTTTTATAATGTACTATTAACTATGAATATTCTTTTAAATTTGTGTATCTTTTAAATATTCTATTTTTAAATAAGTAAACCCAACAATAATTATCTGATATAAAAATTATTAAAAACTATATATATTCAATTGTAAATTGGTATGTCTTCTATTCCATAAAACTAATCAGTGGAAACTATAAAATTTTTTGTATGTTATGCACAAACTAGTAAAAATCAAAAATTTTATTTTAATATTCTATTTATTTAATAGTCTATTTACTTGTGCTCAAACATTTAAATTAAGTGGGGAAATTTCAAATAATTCAAAGGGTATAAAAATTTTATCGTTATATAAAAAACACAATAGCTATTATAAGGAATTTATCTACAATATACCTGTTGTAGATAATAAATTCATATATATAAATAACAATATTTTCGAGATAGATGTATATGTAATTCATAATTCATATAATAACCAATTTATACAATTTATATGGGATGAAGATACTAAGATAATTATAGATTCAATATCAAGTTTTTATAAAGCAAAAATAATAAACTCCCCATTGGATAATGAATTTACAGAATTTGATAGTATAATGCAAGATTCTCTATTTAAACCTATACGAGAATTAGATAGGTTGATTACTATGAAAAAAAAAGATTGCCCAGATGGATGTGATAGTCTTAGTATTTTGTTAAACTTACGTGAGAATGCGGAGAAATTTACAAGAAAAAATATCATTCCATTTAGGTTAAATTATGTTAAAAAACATCCAAATTCTTTTGTTAGCTTGTTCCTATTAACATTAATGGGCACAGAGAACCAAAATCAAGAATATCGAGAACACTTTAAATTACTAGATTCTATATTAAAAAAACATAGTAGAGCATCGATTTATACGGATTAATTATATTTAAAGCCACAAAAACGGTAGAATGACACCCATCAACGCCGAAAAAAACGCCCTCGACGCCACCAAGGCCTTACTGGATTTCAGTAAGGTGCGCGCCACCAAACTGGGGTTAAAGGAAGCCCTGGAGCAGCATCCGGATTTCCCCAGCATGAACGCCCTGAGCGACGTGCTCAACGATTGGCAGGTACCCAACCTGGCCGCCCGCCTTTCCCCCGACCGCTTGCACGAAATTCCGTTGCCCGCCCTGACATACCTCAGTGTGGACGGCGGGATATTTGCCCCGCTGCGTAGCGTCAATGGGAGTGTGGAGTGGCTGCATACCCAACGCGGCTGGCAGCGTGACAGCCTCCGCGATTTTGCCCATAAGTGGAGTGGCGTCGCCCTGCTCATTGAACCCAACGAGCAGTCGGGCGAAAAGGAGTATACCCAAAATCGCCGCCACGAAACAATAAGGGTACTGCGGGGGATCTTCATGGTAAGTACAATACTAGCTGTACTTGGACTTCTGGTTTCAAGTTTTTTACAAATATTTTCTTGGGTTGAATACTCCGTCTATTACCTGACTGGACTTTTCAAACTAGCTGGAACTATCCTGAGTGGAATGTTGGTATGGTATAGCCTGGATAATCAAAATGAATTTTTACGAAGAGTTTGTCAAATTAATGACCGTACGAACTGCCAGAATATATTGAGCTCAAAAGCGGCCAAACTTACCACTTGGCTTAGTTGGGCCGAAGTGGGCCTGTTTTATTTTGCCGGAGGATTGCTGACTTTGGTTGCCGGACTATGGAGGGGTAGTAGCGAGCTTTTGGTCTCCTTGGGTGGAAGCCTATACTTATTAACTGTTTTTGCTTTGCCTTATACCCTATGGTCATTGTATCATCAATGGCGAGTTGCACGGCAATGGTGTGTCCTTTGTCTTTTGGTGCAGGCTTTACTTTGGATGGAGTTTTTGGTGGCTTATCAAAATTTTGGTTTTCCAATTCAAGCTGGGAGCTGGTTAGCCACAGTTAGTGTTTGGAAAACAGGAGTAGTTAGCTTTGTAATGATACCTATTCTTTGGCATTGGATAAGACCACAGTTAAGAAAAGCGGTGTCCTATCAGCCACTTTCCAGAGAATTTCAAAAATTAAAATTCGATAAAAACTATGTAGAATATTTGTTCAGTAATAGTTCAGCAATGATACCTATTTTGAGCGACATGAAAACAATCATACTAGGCAATAAATACGCTCCGAATACTCTTACAGTTGTAACTAATCCTATGTGCGGTCCGTGTATTCGAATGCATTCACAACTTGAAAAGTTGGTGTCCCAAACCTCCGAAATTAACATTCAATTTATTTTTTCAGCAGCTGGCGAAGGTAAAATAATAGCTGATACTCTGCTGAAAATTCCTGATGAATATGTTGCAGAAGCTATGGATGATTGGTATATCAATAGAACTCGTAGCGCGAAGCAATGGTGTGAGTTTTGGACAGAAAAGGTGCCACTTCAACAAATCGATATTGAATTATTGTCATTTCATCAGCGATGGTGTGAATTAGAGTCAATATCAGCCACACCAACACTATATTTGAGTGGATACTTACTTCCAAATATTTATGCTTTAAAAGATATACCAGAACTGATCCGTATAATATCTCTGGATACTAAGATAAAAATGTAGTTTTTTGTTTTTATTGTATCTATTAATTAAACTTTATTTATTATGAAAATTTTAGATTTTAGTGATTTTGCTTTGACAAGAACAGAAATGAAAAAGATTAATGGAAAATTCGGTGCGAGATGCAAAACAGGTGATTGTACGCTCGTAGTTTGGGATTCCAATACTAATCAGTGGGTCAATTACTATGGTAGTTGTAGCAGTAATGTCGGACCGATTAATCCTGAAAATCAGGATTGTTATTGTTCAACAACTCATCATCACGGCTCCGCAACCTTAAAAGGAGGCGTGCAAAGTGCTTGCTATGCATAGTATACAATGAGTAACTTGTGCTTACTCGATAGCAGCAATATCAAATCTTGAAATTTACCTCTCGAATATCCTAAGAGAGGTAAATTTTCTGTTATGCCGAAGTATATCGAACACGTTATAATTTAAAACCACTATTCTATCAATGATAAATCATATAACAAAATTTACTAATTTAGAAAGATTTTTTTTCTTACTAAGTATAGTATTTTCGATATATTCTTGTGAAATCCATAAAAATACAATAACTATTATTGGGAATATAGAAAACCTTCCAGAGGGAAAGCTGTACCTGTGCAAGCAGGGAAAAGAAATAGATTCAACCCATACCGTGAATGGAAAATTTGTATTTGAACTGGACGAAGAAAATAACTCTGAGCCTGATTATATACAATTTGTCCATATTACAAATGAAGATAGTACTAGAAGAGTTTTCATATTTAATTCAAAAGCTAAATATAAATCTAAACCTCTCAGTGTTGACAGAATTATGCTAGAAGAAAATTTAACTGAGTTAGTTGGAGGAATTGAAGATTCAGATTACGGACCTAAGCAAAAATCATCACAGTTTATAGGAAGAAAAGAGTTGGGAATCCAATCAAAAATTTTCTTAGAAGACACTATTATGTTTCCAACCCCTTATACAAAAGAACATCTTACTAGGATGTTAAATAACTATCCTTACTCCTATCATATACTATTTGAGTTTAAAAAACTCGTCCCCTCTATGAGCAATAAGGAAGCCTTTTCATTTCTTGAAAGATTTGATGATAATCTTAGAAATGGATACACAGGAAGGCAAATTGAGGCCTACATTAAGTCAAGAAAAGAAAAGAAAATGATTGAGACTTCATTGCCAGATATAGATGACATTTTAAGAAAAATATTAATACCATCGAAACAAATACATTTAGTTGTTTTATGGGCTTCATGGTGTGGGCCTTGCCGTAGAGAAATACCTGATCTAAAAAAAATATATCAACAATTTAAAAATCAGAATTCGTTTGATATGGTTTCTATTTCTTTGGATGAAGAGCAGAAAAATTGGAAGCAAGCCCTTGAATACGAAAAAATGCCATGGCGACAGTTGATCATGAGCAAAGAAGTTAATATGTATTCCAAAGAGCTATTTAGTTTTGATGGAAGCATACCAACAACTTTACTGGTGGATGGAAATGGGAAAATTATTGAAAAATATGTAGGGTATAATAAAGAGAGTGAAAAAGAAATAATAGAGTTGGTAGAGTCATATATAAGATTAAAATGATTGTTTCTGTTTGTATGGAATTTACAATTAAATATAATATTATCACGTGGTATAGCTACATTAAAATAAGAAAAATAAATTATTTTAATACAATAAAATATAAAAGAGAAGCAAAAAAACATAGTACCTGTATTAGTAAAATATCATTCTCAGAAAACGCCATTAAAAGCAAATCTATTATATTGTTTTCAATCATTCGCAATGAATCGCTAAGATTGCCTCATTTTTTTAGCTTTTATGAAAAAATGGGTGTGGAGCACTTCGTTCTTATCGACAATAATTCAACCGATGATTCTGTTCAGATAGCTCTGCAACATAAGAATGTCAACGTATTCAAGTCAACCGGAAATTATAAAGACCACTGGTACTGGATGGATTATCTCCTACATAAGTACGGCAGAAATCTCTGGTGCCTGGTGGTGGATATTGATGAGCTATTCAGCTTTCCCCACGCCGACACTCTTTCGATACGAGATCTGTGCAACTTTCTGGATCAGAATAAGCAGACGGCTATCCGATCCTTTTTACTGGATATGTATTCTGGCGGGCAAGTTGAAAATGCTGGCTATCAGCCGGGTAATAACCCTTTGGAGGTAGTAGACCATTTTGATCCAGAATTCATAGAAATGGAGTTCATGTTCCCAGATTATCTGCGATTCAAGCCATACGCTTTTCCTATTTTCTCGGGTGGCATGCGGGATCGGGTATTTGGGAAAAGCAGTCCGCCTTCCATACTTTCCAAGGTATCGTTATTTAAAAACGTGAAGGGCACCTACCTGTCGCAGGGTATGCACGCCATCAATGGGGCTGTGCTGAGTGATGTACAAGGGGTGGTATTCCATACCAAGTTTTTATCCGATTTTATTCCGGAAGTCGAGGAGGAGTGCAAGCGAGAGCAGCATTACGGCAATGCTTTTTACTACAAGCAGTTTCAGAAAATAGTGAGGGAGCGGCCTTCTCTTTCCTTCTTCCATGCTGGCTCGGCAAAGTACCGCGATCATCAGCAATTGGTAGAGTTAGGCTTGATGAAAACCAGCCCGGCCTTTGAAGAATATGTCCAACAAGTATCCGGTCTTGCCGTATGAAAAAATTTCCCCACTACCGCCAACTCGAACAAATGGACTGCGGCCCCACCTGCCTGCGCATGGTGGCCAAACACTACGGGCGGCATTACTCCGCGCAGACGATGCGGGAGCGGGCACAGATTGGCAAGGACGGGGTGAGTATGCTGGGCATTGCCGAGGCTGCCGAGGCGGTTGGCTTCAAGACCGTGGGCGTGCGGGTCACGCTGGATAAGCTGGTAGAGGATGCCCCCCTTCCGTGCATCCTGCACTGGGGGCAAAACCACTTCGTGGTGCTGCATAAGGTCACCAAGGGCTCGGTCAGCCGGCGGCTGTTGCAGGGCATCATGGGTGGCCGCAGCAGTGGTACGGGCATCCTGCCCGTCTATGGCAATCAAGCCACATACAACCCACAACCCAATCACTTTCCAGATAGTCACTCCTCAGAACCGCACCCACCCCGCACCGCCCCCACCTCCAGCACCGCCCTCTTCCACATCGCCGACCCGGCCAGCACGCTGGTCACCTACACGGCCGAAGAACTTGAGCGACGATGGCTGTCGGGCGAGCACGAGGGCGAGAAAAAAGGCCTGGCTCTCCTGCTGGAACCCGGCACGGGCTTCTACGAGGAGGAGGGCGAAAAAGTGGAGGGCCTGCGGCTGGGTCAACTGCTGGGCTACCTTCTGCGCTACCGGTCGCTGATGGTGCAGCTCGGGCTGGGCATGCTAGCCGCGAGCGGCCTGAGCCTGCTGCTGCCCTTCCTGACGCAGGCCGTGGTGGACGTAGGCATCGGCACCCAAAACCTCTCTTTCGTGTACCTGGTGCTCGTGGCCCAACTGGTGCTCACGCTGAGTAGCTCGGCGGTGGGCTTCCTGCAAGGGTGGATATTGTTACATATAAGCGTTAGATTGAACCTCACCATCCTGTCGGAGTTTCTGGCCAAGCTCATGCGCTTGCCGCTATCGTTTTTCGACGTCAAGCAATTTGGCGATATCATGCAGCGCATCGGCGATCATCATAGAATAGAATCATTTCTGACGGGCCAAACCCTGAGCGTGGCCTTCTCGCTGTTCAACCTGCTGATGTTCGGCTTCGTGCTGGCCTACTACCACCTGTCCATCTTTCTGGTGGCGGTGGGGGCCTCGCTGGTCTACGCCGGGTGGGTGGTGGGTTTCCTGCGGAAACGGCGCAAGCTGGATACCAAACGCTTCGACGTGTCGAGCCGCAACCAAAGTCAGCTCGTGCAGCTCATACAGGGCATGCAGGACATCAAGCTGGCCGGGGCCGAAACCGGCAAGCGCTGGGAGTGGGAGCGCACGCAGGCGCGGCTCTTCCGCTGGAGCGTGCAGAGCCTGTCGCTGTCGCAGTTTCAGCAGGCCGGGGCGGTGCTCATTAATCAGGGCAAGAACATCTTCATCACCTTCCTGGCCGCCAAGGCCGTCATTGCGGGCGAGCTCACGCTGGGCGGCATGGTGTCGGTGCAGTACATCCTGGGGCAATTCAACGCCCCCATCGAGCAGCTGATCGGCTTTATGCAGTCGTGGCAGGATGCCCAAATCAGCCTCGAACGCCTCAACGAGGTACACGGCCTGGCCGACGAAGAACCCGCCCATCTGCCCCTGCGGCAGGAGTGGGACCGGGCGCAGGACATCCGCATCGAAAACCTCAGCTATACCTACCCCGGCGCGGGCAACGAGCCCGTGCTGCGCGACATCAGCCTGACGATCCCGCACGGCAAGACGACAGCCATCGTGGGCACGAGTGGCAGCGGCAAGACCACGCTTCTGAAGCTGCTGCTCAGGTTTTATGCGCCGCAGAAGGGTGGGATTTACCTCTCCGTACCGACGGACCGCTCCCCCGCCTCCGGAACGCCGGACCGCTCTCCTGTCAGGAGAGGAGGAGCTCTTGATAGAAATGGGAGAGCATATAAAATGAGAGCAAGAGAGGATGACCAGGGCCTAGAGTCATCATTGAATGGAGTTGGGATGGAGCTTCCGGCGGGTATCATATCTGCCGGTGGCGGGGGACTGAATCTGGAGCGGATTTCGCATGGGGCGTGGCGGCAGCAGTGCGGGGTGGTGATGCAGGAGGGCTTTTTGTTTTCGGACACCATCGCCCGCAATATTGCCGTCAGCGATGAGGTGATTGACCAGGACCGGCTCTACCGCGCCGCCCATACGGCCAACATCCACGCGTTCATTGAATCGCTGCCGATGGGGTACCATACCAAGATCGGAGCCGAGGGCAACGGCATCAGTCAGGGGCAGAAGCAGCGCATCCTCATCGCCCGCTCGGTGTACAAGGACCCGCAACTATTACTATTTGATGAAGCCACCAATGCCCTCGACGCCAACAACGAGGCGGTGATTCTGCAAAATCTGGAAGAATTCTTTGAGGGCCGCACGGTGGTGGTGGTAGCCCACCGGCTGAGTACGGTCAGGAACGCCCATCAGATCCTGGTGATGGAGAAGGGCGAGATCGTGGAACGCGGCACCCACGCCGAACTAGTAGCCCGGCAGGGCAAGTACTTCGAGCTGGTAAGTAATCAGTTGGAGCTGGCTGTTAGCTGATTAGCTATTAGCCGTTAGCTATTAGCTGGTCAGTTGTTAGTTGTATTTAGTGCTTCAATATAATCCACAGGAGGAAGTTCTTGGACCACTTTGTCCAACACTAAGTACTCACAAACTAGCTAATGGCTAATTAGCTAACAAGCTATCAACTATCAACTTAATTTCTGAATATAGGTATTCATCATTTTACGGATCTCGATTAGTTCGTTGGAAAGTGGATTGTATTCTTCCTGGGTGATGTATTCCAGGTCGCGGGAAAGAATAAGTTGATATTCCAGTTCGGAAGATGACCCCATTGCGATGACGAGAAAGCGAACAAAGTCAGGATTAGTACCCCTACCGCATCCTTCGGCGATGTTGGTGGGTATGGAACTGGCTGAACGACGCATCTGAGAGGTAAGTCCGTATTGCTCCTCTTTGGGATAAAGTTTGGTGGTTTTGTAAATCCTCAGCGTCAGCAGATGGCTCCGTTGCCAAATCTGTAAATCCTGAAATTTTCTCATGTTTCTTTTTAGTTTATTAGCCGTTAGCTTTTAGCCATTAGCCTCTTAGTTATATATAAATATTTGATATATAGTTCATTGCCAAAAATTTCAACTAACGCAAGGTGAAATCCAACGCCAAATCTAAGTCCAAATAACTAATAAGCTAACAGCTAATGGCTAATAGCTCACCAGCTAAATTCTAATAACCAATGACAAACAAGCTAACGGCTAATAGCTATCAGCTAACGGCTAACGGCTAACCAGCTATCAGCTAAATTCAACGAACTTCACAGCGACGAAGTCCATGAGATCATCAACCGGCCGCCGCCGGGACTGGTGCGCTGGGGCATGATGCTGTTTCTGGGGCTGCTGCTATTATTGGGGCTGGGTAGTTGGCTGGTTCACTACCCCGATGTGGTGGCTACCTCCTTTACCCTCACGGCTACCAATGCCCCGCGTATGGTGGTGGCCCGGACCGAGGGGCGGCTGGCTCGGCTGCTGGTGCAAGACGGACAGACCGTAACGGCCGGACAGGTGTTGGCCTACTCGGAGAGTACCGCCGATCCTGAACAGGTACTCCGCCTGAATAGGTCGCTCAATGACCTTCGGGTAGCCTTGGATCAGAACGACTGGGCTATGATCCGGCGATTCTCGATCCAATCGTATGGTCAGCTGGGCGAATTGCAAAACGATTTTCAGACCTTCTACCAGAAACTTACCCAGCTCAAAACCTATCTGAGCGGTGGCTTTTATTTACAGAAACGAACCTTGCTGCTAAAAGACCACGACGACCTGCGCGCCATGGAGCAAACCCTCACCGAACAGCTCGACCTGCAGCACCGGGACTTCGCTTTGGCTCAGGATGAATTTACGATGCACGAAAAGCTTTACAAAGATAAGGTCATTGCCCTGCTCGACTATCAGCGCGAGAAGGTAAAACTGCTGAACCGTGAGATGCCCCTCAAACAATTGGCCTCCGCCCTGATCCAAAACCGGAGTTCGCAGACAGCCAAGCAAAAGGAACTACTTGAACTGGACAATGCCATTGCGGAGCAAAGGGGTAGCTTTATGCAGGCGCTTCAGACGCTCCGTAGCAGCACCGAAGTGTGGCAGCAACGGTACGTTCTACTTGCTCCGGTAGCGGGGAAAGTATCATTCTCGTCGCCCTGGCAGGAGCAGCAGAGCATGAGCGCGGGCCAGGAACTGCTCACCGTTGAGCCGGAGGGAGGTACCTTGCAGGGATTGGTAAAAGTACCGCAGGCCAACCTGGGAAAGCTGCGTGAGGGGCAGTCAGTGCTTGTGAAGCTGGATGCCTACCCCTACCGGGAGTTCGGCATGGTGGAGGGTACGCTGTCACAGCTGTCGCTTACGCCCGGCCGGGATAGTGCCTACTGGGGTTACGTGGAGTTACCGCTGGGGCTACGTACCCGCTACGGCCGGGAGTTGGCCTACCGTAATGGCATGAAGGGTACCGCCGAAATCATCACCGCCGACCGGCGGCTGGCGGAAAGATTGGTGGAGGTAGTGAAGGTGCAGCATTAGCCCAGAAAGGTCTTCGAGCCACATTCGGCTGGATCGTATTGGACTATTCGCTACGTTGAGAAAACTAGCTCAATTTCCTGGCATTACTTTACTTCCTCTATCCCCAACTCCTCTTCCATTCGCTGGGAGTAGAAAAAATTGCCTGCTTTGTCATACCCCCGCGCGAAGGAGGCTTTCCTGTCTCCGGGAAAGTGCCATTTTTTATAGCAAATCCTCAAATTGAAAGCCCCGCCGGGTAATTTTCCGTTTTTCTTCCTTTATTTACATAATTACCAACCAAACTACTATTCCTCATGTCTAAGTACGTAGCCGCCATTGATCAGGGTACCACTAGTACCCGTTGTATACTATTTGACCGTCAGGGAAATATCATATCCGTGGGCCAGAAAGAACACGAGCAGATTTACCCCAAACCCGGCTGGGTAGAGCACAATCCTGACGAAATCTGGAAAAACACCTTGGAGGTAATTGCCATGGCGAGGATTAGAGTATCGGCCACGGCCGGAGATATTGCCGCCGTTGGTATCACAAATCAGCGCGAAACAACCGTAGTCTGGAACCGGAAAACCGGAAAACCCTACTACAACGCCTTGGTATGGCAAGATACCCGCACGGGTGCGCTGGTAGCCCAGTACGAAAAAGAAGGCGGTATAGACCGTTTCCGTAGTATCACGGGGCTACCCTTGGCTACCTATTTTAGCGGAATGAAGCTGCGGTGGTTATTGGATAACGTAGAAGGCCTAAGGGCTGATGCCGAAAATGGAGAGGCGCTCTTTGGGAATATGGATACCTTCTTAATCTGGCACCTGACGGGTGGTACCAAGGGAGGTATACACGTGACCGACGTGACCAACGCCAGCCGTACGCAGCTCATGAACCTGAAAACGTTGGAGTGGGACGACAGTATACTGGAAGCCTTGCAGATACCCCGACAAATGTTACCGGCGATCAAGAGTAGCAGCGAGGTCTATGGCCACGTTAACTCCGATGTATTACCGGGAGTGCCCATTGCGGGTGATCTGGGCGATCAACACGCGGCCCTCGTAGGGCAGGCATGCTTTGAGCCTGGCATGGCCAAGAATACCTACGGCACCGGATGTTTTCTAGTCATGAATACCGGAAACGAACTCCGAATCTCTGAAAAAGGGCTGCTTACTACCATTGCTTATAAGTTTGGCGACCAACCCGTACAGTACGCGTTGGAAGGCAGTGTTGCCATTGCTGGTGCCTTAGTACAGTGGGTTAGGGATAATCTGGGATTGATCGAAAAGAGCAGTGATATCGAAGCGCTAGCCCAAACCGTCAAAGACAACGGGGGAGCTTACTTCGTGCCAGCTTTCTCGGGCTTATATGCGCCCTACTGGCGAAATGATGCCCGTGGGATCATTGCTGGCCTTACCGGCTACGTAAATAAAGGGCATATTGCCCGGGCGGTGCTGGAAGCTACCGCTTACCAAACTACGGATGTGGTGAATGCCATGGAAGAAGATTCAGGAATAAAATTGGCTACGCTACGGGTAGATGGAGGAATGGTGACTAATCAGATGCTGATGCAGTTTCAGTCGGATATGCTGGGAACTTCCGTGATAGCTCCGGCCGTAGCCGAAACTACTGCGTTGGGCGCTGCTTATGCCGCTGGACTAGCCGTTGGGTACTGGAAAGATCTTGAAGATCTCCGTAAAAACTGGTCGGTGGCTCATACCTGGGAGCCAAAAATGGAAGAAGCACAGCGGGCAGAACTCTATAAAGGCTGGCAGAAAGCCATTACAAAATCCTTCGGTTGGGAAGAATAGCACTTGAAGAAGGTATTATAGTACTAAGGCCGTTGGATCGTGATAATCCGACGGCTTTTTTGGTCCGTGTAGATGTAATAGCGTAACTTCGCCCCCTACTAAAATCAATATACACTACAATGGCACATCAATTGGTCTTGAAAAAGCCACTTGCTTTTTTTGATCTGGAAGCAACCGGAATCAGCATCGTCCGGGATCGTATCGTTGAAATATCTGTGGTTAAGGCACTACCTAATGGGGAGGAAGAAATACGTACCATGCGTATTAACCCCGAAATGCCGATCCCAATCGAAAGTAGTATGATTCACGGTATTTATGACGAAGACGTAAAAGACAGCCCAAGATTCAAGCAAATAGCCAAAGGGCTGGCCGCTTTACTGGAAGGCTGCGACCTCGCGGGGTTCAACAGTAACCGCTTTGATGTACCTATGCTCGTCGAGGAGTTTTTGCGGGTTGGCGTTGACTTTGACCTGAAAAACAGACGTCTGATTGACGTACAGCGAATCTTTCATATGATGGAACCCCGCAATCTTTCGGCGGCTTATCAATTCTATTGCGGAAAAGAGCTGGTTGGTGCCCACGGCGCCGAAGCCGATGCCATTGCTACTTTCGAAGTACTGAATGCACAGATAAAGCATTATGAGGGTGTTACTATCAAAGATGCTAAGGGAAATACTACGGCTCCGATTGAAAATGATATGGAGGCACTCCACCAATTGACGGCTTCCCGGAATGTGGACTTGGCCGGAAGAATGGTCTTTAATGAAGCCGGGGAAGAATTATTCAACTTTGGGAAGCATAACGGCAAACGTGTTGCAGATGTGCTGAAGCAAGAACCATCTTTCTTTGACTGGATGCAAAAAAGCGAGTTTCCACTTGATACAAAACGAAAATTGACCGAAATAAAACTAAGAGGTCTTACCCAACGATAGAACAATCCTTTTTTCTGACTTGAGTAAGCAGTATTTATCCTTAAATTTGCCCAAATTTTTTTAGCACCCGAAATTTCTGATTCCTCAAAAACTCCGATTAAGCTATGATGCAGGCCCCCAATATACCGGATATAATACAACTTGTTCCGCTCAAAAGTTATCTGATTCTTAGTACTGCTTTATTTGTTATTGGCATTATCGGGGTTCTGACCCGCCGTAATGCCATTGTTATTTTTATGTCGGTAGAGTTGATGCTGAACTCCGTGAACTTGCTGCTGATTGCCTTTTCATCCTATAAGTCAGACCCATCGGCTCAGGTATTTGTATTTTTTATTATGGCGGTAGCGGCGGCCGAAGTCGCGGTAGGGCTAGCCATCATCGTAATGATTTACCGAAATACCCGAACCATTGATATCGGTTTCCTGAAAAAACTCAAAGGATAAACAGCGCTATTCGTAATCGGCAGAGAAAGTCAGGCTGCTTTTTGGACTGACCGACCGACTAACACCTAACTACAAACATTACAATTAATATATATGTCTCCTACCTTACTAGTACTGATTCCTTTACTACCACTGATCGGGTTTTTGATCAACGGGATCGGGTTTCGTCATGTTCCCAAAGGGGCGGTTGGACTGATCGGCTCATTGGCGGCTTTGGGCAGCTTTGCCGCATCGGTTATGACTCTACTAGCCTTCAAAGAGGCCGGAAGTCAGCCTCAGATAGTCTTTCTTTTTGACTGGATTACCGTTGGTGAGTTGAATATCCCTTTCTCTTTCCAGATCGATCAGCTTTCGTTATTGATGTTAATGATCATTACCGGAGTTGGCTCGCTGATTCATATTTACTCCATTGGCTACATGAAGCACGATGAGGGTTTTGGCAAGTTCTTTGCCTTCCTCAACCTGTTTTTGTTCTTCATGCTGCTACTCGTCATGGGGTCTAACTACGTCATCATGTTTATTGGTTGGGAAGGTGTCGGGCTTTGCTCTTACCTACTCATTGGGTTCTGGAACAAGAATACCTCCTTCAACAATGCGGCCCGCAAGGCGTTTATCATGAACCGCATTGGTGACCTTGGCTTTTTACTGGGTATCTTCATGATCATCTATACCTTCGGTTCGGTAGAATACACAGAGGTATTTCGTCAGGCTACGGGCCTACCCGTCGGCGATTCGGTCGTAGTAGTTATCACGATGCTTCTTTTTGTGGGAGCAATGGGTAAGTCGGCTCAGATTCCTTTGTACACCTGGCTTCCCGACGCAATGGCTGGTCCTACTCCGGTATCAGCCCTGATCCACGCGGCTACCATGGTAACGGCCGGTATCTATATGGTAATCCGTTCCAACGTGCTCTACACGCTAGCGCCCGAAACATTGGAAATCGTAGCGGTGATTGGTGCGGTAACGGCGCTGTTCGCTGCCTCGATTGGCTTGTTGCAGAATGATATTAAAAAAGTACTGGCCTACTCTACGGTAAGTCAGTTGGGATACATGTTCCTTGGCTTGGGCGTGATGGCCTACACAGGCTCGATGTTCCACGTAATTACCCACGCGTTTTTCAAAGCGTTATTGTTCCTTGGTGCTGGTAGCGTGATCCATGCCATGTCCGACGAGCAAGACATACGCTCCATGGGCGGACTTCGTAAGAAGCTTCCTATTACATTCATTACCTTCCTGATTGCGACTTGGGCTATTTCTGGTCTTCCTCCTTTCGCTGGTTTCTTCTCCAAAGATGAAATTTTGGCGCATGTGTTTGAGCATAATAAACTACTGTGGGTAGTTGGCATACTGGGCTCAGCCATGACCTCCTTTTATATGTTCCGGTTGTTGTTCCTGACGTTCTTCGGTACTTTTCGGGGTACTCACGAGCAGGAGCATCACTTGCACGAATCACCGCTCTCTATGACATTACCCCTGATGGTACTGGCGGTACTATCAGCATTGGGTGGATTCATGGGTGTACCCGAAGTACTGGGTGGCACGCATCAGTTAGCTGAGTTTATGAGCCCACTGTTTGATGCTTCCCGTCAAGTGAATCCCGAAGCATTTTTACCAACCTCATTGAGCCACTCGGATGAGTACATGCTCATGGGTATCTCGGCAGCCGTTGCCCTGATCTCGGGTATAGTTGCCTATGTGATGTACATCAGTAAAGGTGCCGTTCCGGCTCAGGAATCAGAAGTTCGTACGGGTTTGCAGAATGTGGTGTACAATAAGTACTATATTGATGAACTGTACGATATCGTATTTGTGAAGCCAATGCGTACCCTTTCCAACCTCTTGTATAGTTTCGGGGAGTTCTTTGTAGATCTGTTCGTGGACGGCACGGGTAAGCTAGTGAAAGCGCTGGCGAACTTGGGACGCCAAACGCAGACAGGCTCGATTGGTACCTACATTTTTGCTATGGTAGTGGGTATCATGTTGATTCTGTTCTGGAATTTACTGATCCGGTAAATTAGGAAATTTGGTATCCTAAAGACCTATTTTGAATTGAACATAAAACTAGTAAACAGCACGGTGAATAACCGTTGATAATAAAAAATGACCCTATGCTTACTATTCTTTTAGTACTGATCCCCATTTTGACGGGCCTTTTGGCTCTGAGTCTGGGTGGGCGTAACGTAAAGCAACTGGCGCTGATCGGCGCGTTGGTCGAGCTGGCAACCGCCGTAGTGGTATGGACTCAGTTTGATCCCGCCGGTGGAGTACAGTTTGGCTACAAATACGCTTGGATTGCCTCGGCTGGCATCTCTTTTGCCGCCGGAATTGACGGAATCAGTATGTTACTCGTGCTGCTGACTACCTTCCTCACTCCCCTGATTATCTTATCTGCTTTTGGACATAACTATAAAAATGCTTCTGCGTTCTATTCGCTGATTCTTTTTATGGAAGCGGCGTTGGTTGGAGTGTTTACGGCCACAGATGCTTTTCTCTTTTACTTCTTTTTCGAAGCCGCGCTTATTCCGGTCTACTTCCTGGCCGCCGTGTGGGGGGGAGAAAATCGCTTGAAAGTAACGTTCAAGTTTTTTGTGTACACTATCTTCGGTAGTTTATTTATGCTGATTGCGCTGGTATATCTGTATTTTCAGACCCCCGGTGAGCATACCTCCGAAATTACCGCTTTCTACAACCTAGGTCTTGACCCAACTACTCAGGGCTGGATTTTCTGGGCTTTCTTCGTGGCGTTTGCCATCAAGATGCCTTTGTTCCCCTTCCATACCTGGCAGCCCGATACCTACACCGAGTCACCAACGCCGGCTACGATGTTGCTATCCGGTATCATGCTAAAAATGGGTGTATATGGCCTTATTCGTCTGCTATTACCCATCGCTCCATTAGGGTTGGAAAGTTATGGATCCGTTGCCATTGTGCTGTCGGTAATTGGTATCGTGTATGGTTCGATCATTGCCATTCAGCAGCGGGATATGAAGCGCCTGATCGCGTATTCTTCCTTTGCGCACGTGGGCCTGATGGCCGCCGGGGTATTTTCTACTACCCTGAACGGAATGCAGGGAGCGCTCATTCAGATGTTAGCACATGGTATCAACGTGGTGGGTATGTTCTTCATCGTTGAAATTATTTACAGCCGTACCAATACTCGTTATTTGGATCAACTTGGGGGCATTGCCCAAAAGAGCCCTCGCCTTAGCGTGTACTTTATGATCATGCTGTTGGGTAGCGTGGCGTTGCCCCTTACCAACGGTTTTGTCGGCGAGTTTCTGCTACTAGCCGGCGTGTTTGAATATAACAACTGGTTGGGTGCCGTAGCGGGAGTCACGATTATTCTTGGTGCAGTTTATTTGCTCCGAATGTTCCAGAAGGCGATGTTCGGACCAAGCTCGGCGAGCTCAGAGGATTTCAAAGACTTGACAATCAGTGAAAGAGCGGTACTAATTCCATTGGCTGTCATGGTATTCTGGATTGGAATTTACCCAAGTACTTTCTTGAAAATGACCGAACCGGCTGTTACTCAGATCCTGCGGTTCATTAACAGCTAAATTGACTTTACTACTATCTATATGTATCCGATTGTATTGTTATCCTTATTGGGAATCGTTATCCTCTTTTTGGGGTTTCTCAAATCGAAAAGTATACTCCTTCCCTCAACCCTACTTTTTTTAGCGGTCGCCTTGGCAGGTAATTTTGTGGAGTGGAATGATGGCCAATTACTTTACTTCTACGGAATGTTTGCCGTTAATAAGATTACCCTTGCTTTTAACGCCATTGTATTGATTTCAGCGTTCATGATTGTGGCCATGACGCGTGGGTTTCAGGATGATAATGAAGCGCAACCGGCTGAGTACTTTGCTCTGATGGTTTTTTCATTAGTCGGAGCCTTCATGATGATTGGTTTCGAAAACCTGATTATGTTGTTCCTTGGAGTTGAAATCTTATCCGTCGCGATGTATATACTTACGGGTAGCGATAAGCGGAACCTCCGCTCCAACGAAGCTGCTTTGAAGTACTTCCTAATGGGGGCTTTTGCTACGGGTATCATGCTGTTCGGAATTGCCCTGCTGTACGGTGCCAGCAGTTCTTTTAACCTTTCTGAAATTAACGCCTACGTTGTTTCGAGTCAATCAAACCCATCTTATCTTTTGTATTCCGGTTTATTGTTAATACTAATTGGTATGCTTTTCAAGGTTTCGGCGGCTCCTTTCCACTTCTGGACCCCCGATGTGTACGACGGTGCCCCTACCATCTTTACGGCCTTTATGGCTACAATTGTGAAGACAGCTGGTTTTGCGGCTTTATTCCGTCTGTTATCGCATTCTTTCGCCAGTATTTACGATTTTTGGTGGATTACCCTTGTGGTTATTACCGTGTTGACGTTACTGGTAGGTAATATCATAGCGGTTTATCAGGATAGCTTTAAGCGTATGCTGGCCTATTCAAGTATATCTCACGCAGGGTACTTGCTTATTGCCCTGACTTCCATGACGAAGCAAACCGAAAACTCCATCTTGTTTTATTCCATGGCCTATTCGGTAGCTACGATCTGTGCATTCGGGGTGTTGATTCCGGTTTCCAGAGAGAAATCCCTCGAAGGCCGTCCCAAAGAGACCTACGAAGCATTTAACGGGCTCGCAAAGAATAATCCGCTGCTCGCATTTGTACTAACAGTTTCGATGCTGTCGCTGGCGGGTATTCCGCTTACCGCCGGATTCTGGGGTAAGTTCTTCGTGTTTTCAAGCGCTGTCGAGCGTGGACTTGTTTGGCTGCTGGTAATTGCCGTTTTAATGTCCGCCGTGGGTATCTACTATTACTTCCGGGTAATCATTGCGGCTTACATGAAAGAAGGCGATACAGCCAAGATTCGGATAGCCCCTTTCTACCAGATTGTACTGATCACCGCTACGGTTATTACTCTACTCTTTGGGCTGGCACCGGGTTTGTTTGAAGGTATTATGTAAAAATAAGGGGTCTGACCCGATCATTAGAAAGTTCTGATAACACGGGGTAGCAAGAAAGCCGCGAAAGTAATTTTCGCGGCTTTCTTGCTACCCGATAAAGTGGTTTTTAAACCCCTTGTAATAGTTGATTCAACTTTTAACGCTGACGATTAACGGCTATCAAACGATGGCTACTATACATTCATCAGTGACTCACGACGGCGCATCTTACCGGCAGGAATACCGAACATCATCTTGAAACGACGGCAGAAATAGGCGGTATCTTTATAGCCTACGTCTGAACCGATGGCGCGGATGCTCTTTTTGGATGTACGAAGCAGATCTACCGCTTTCTCCATACGCTGATACTCGATGTAATCCTGAGGATTGATACCGGTCAGCATTTTGAAGTACTGTCCAACGTAGTCTTCTGATACGTTGGCAACGTTAGCTAGCACTTTGTTAGACAGATCACCACCCAAGTTATCCTTGATGTAGGCAAAGATGTCAATCAGTCGAGGATCTTTGAAGTAGGTGCTGTTGGTGACCAGCTGCTCCACGAAGAGCTTATTTTTGAGGATATACCGAATAATTTCGATCACGACCTCTTCGGTCTTGATTTTGATGATACGGCCTTTTCCGGCGATATCCGTCATATCTTCGGCCAGAATCTGATTGATCGTCATCGCGATTTGATCGTCCCGCTTGATCAGGAAAGGAGGGACGTCCAGCGATGTGAAGAAGTTTACGGTATCAAATACCTTGGCTTCAAAAGAGATCAAACCGAACGAGTTGGGAAGTTTGCCAATCGTCAAAGGATCATGCCCCCCCTGAATGTAGCTATCCCGATTGGTCATAAACTCTTCGTTGGACACTGCCTTAGCCATGCCAGCGTTTCCGTAGGTCACAGTAGCGTGCTTGCCTCCGGGGATAAAAAGCATATCTCCGATTTCTACTTTCTGGGGCTCCCCGGTCCCGAAGGAGACTTCGCCGTCATACAGAATTGTAAGGGAGTTCTGTACATCGTAATAATTTTTGATTGTGATGGGTTGCAACATGTGGATGTGGCGGGCCTTCACAAACTTAACTCCGAGGGATTCAATGATTTTATTATAATCTTCCATTTTATATGTGATTTGGGCGTACGAGGACCTGAAATGTCGAATTTTGTACAAATCTAATAAATTGTACAAAACTAATACAAGTATGTACTTAACTAAATTTAAAAAAAAATGTGCATTTATAGCAACAAAACGCACACTTTTTTCATAAAATTTTGTCAATACGCTCATTCACGCTATTTCAGCAGCTCACGGGCAATCACTAATTTTTGTATTTCTGATGTACCTTCGTAAATTTGAGTAATCTTGGCGTCACGCATAAGGCGTTCTACATGATATTCTTTCACATAGCCGTACCCACCATGAATCTGCACGGCTTCCGTGGTGGTCCACATCGCAATATCCGAGGCATATAGCTTAGCCATCGCGGCTGCTTGTACGTAATCCTTGCCTTCGTCTTTGAGACGGGCGGCCTTATATACCAGCAAACGGGCAGCCTCGATGCGGGTTGCCATATCGGCTAGTTTAAACTGAATAGCTTGGTGTTCAAATATAGGCTTACCAAAAGTCTTACGCTCCTGCGAATATTTTAGTGCTAATTCAAAAGCTCCCGCGGCAATCCCTAAGGCCTGGGCCGCGATACCAATACGGCCACCGTTGAGTGTTCCCATCGCAAACTTGAACCCAAATCCATCGTCTTGGATTCGGTTTTCTTTGGGTACTACGACATCCGAAAACATCAAAGAATGGGTATCTGATGCTCGGATTCCCATTTTGTCTTCTTTGCGGCCCACCGAAAAGCCTTTGGCTCCTTTTTCTACAATAAGGCAATTGATACCCTTGTGGCGTCTTTCAGGGTGAGTCTGAGCCATTACAAGGTATACTGACGCGGTATTTCCGCTGGTAATCCAGTTTTTGGTGCCATTCAGTAGGTAATGATCGCCCATATCCATGGCGGTGGTATGCTGTGAAGTAGCATCAGAGCCGGCTTCTGGCTCAGAAAGACAAAATGCACCAACGATTTCTCCGGAAGCCAGCCGGGTAAGATACTTCTGTTTTTGTTCTTCGGTCCCGTAGGCTTCAAGTCCCCAGCACACAAGCGAGTTATTGACTGACATGATTACCGAGGCCGAGGCGTCCACCTTTGAGATTTCTTCTACTGCGATGGCGTACGATACCGTATCCATCCCTCCTCCGCCATATTCTGGGGATACCATCATTCCCATGAAGCCCATTTCGCCCATTTTGCGGAGCAGGTCGGTATCAAATTTCTGGTTGGTATCGCGCTCAATAACACCCGGTAAGAGCTCAGTTTGCGCAAAATCACGGGCAGCTTGCTGTACTGCTACATGTTCTTCGTTAAGGTTGAAGTCAAGACCTGTCAATTCTGTTACTAATGTCATGCTTAATTTATATTTTGATGATGAAGATTGTATCCAAAAATAATTGAATATGATTCTGTATGCAAGCATACTGAATATTTGGGAGATAATTTTGAGAGATAGGGTGCCCTATGGTGATCTTACGATCTGCCAAAGAAATCAAAATTTATCAATCAGATCCCTGATGTATCACTACTATTCACGGCGAATGGAGTATTTAATAAATAATAAACCTTGATATTTTGTGTGAGGCAATTAGTTTTGCGGCAGACAAATACCAGCTCGCTTTCCTTCATGGAACAATTATCCCTAGTAACTCAGTACACCCGGCTTATACATTTTATTGAAAAAAAAACCGATGGCCGGTACTGGTTATGGAAGCTTGTGCTTTTCTGTGCGATTTTATCGTGGTGCCTGGCGGTTCCACCTTATACAGTCAGTGCCAGCTCAGATGCCTGGGCATTCATCAAAGTGCAATCTGCTGATTTACTGCATCCCACTGATTTTGAAGTATATATCCGGAGAGAAAATATGGTGATGCGCTGGATACTCCCCATGGTATATTTTCTTACCAGAAGCGTAGTGTTAATTCTGATCATTCAGGCTCTGCTTGGGATCGTATTCTTGTATTTGTTTTCACGGGAGGTTTTCCGACAAACAAACGACAAAGTACTCACCACATTCTTTGCCCTGGGGCTTTCCAATATCTTTGTGTTCTCTTGGTTTTTTGTGGATACCGCCGGATATGGGGATGGCTACGCGTATTTCTTTTTAATGCTGGCGCTACTGATTCGTAATCCCTTGGTGTTATTTATCTGCCTGCAAGCGGCCTTTTTTACAGACGAGCGCGCTCTGGTAGCCTCGGGCTACCTGATTTTGTGGTGGTTAACCTATTTTATCATGAATAAGTCAAAGGATGAGGATACAACAAGCTTGTCGATCGTGATTAGGGGAGTCTTTCTGCCCCGTACCTGGGTAGCACTGGCAGCACTCGCTACATATTTTATTTTTCGCAATTACATTATGAGTACGTACTTTCCTGGACATGACTATACCACAATGGGTACGCCGGTCCTTTTTGCGGATATGCACCGTTGGGGCCTTGGAAGCAGCCTGTGGACTTCCTTTGAAGGTATGTGGTTACTACTGGGCGTAGCTGGCTATGCTTTGTACGTAACTGGTCGAGGCTGGCACTTCCTGGCGCTTTTGGCCGGCTTCATTGTATTGATTATTACCGGTATTTTTGTTCACGATGTGGACCGGGCCTTTGGGTATGGTTTTCCATTCCTACTCAGCAGTAGTTTGATCCTGTCGCGTCTGATACCGCCCGACGAATACCGAAAAATAGCCTTCATTACGGCACTTTTCTGTATTATTAGCCCACTTTGCTATACGCAAGGGTACAACAAGGTGATCTGGGCCGAACCTTTACCCCTAAAAGCCCTGATGTATGTGGACGCCAAGGTTGGCTGGGGCTGGTTTGACTGATTTATTAAAATAGAACGGTAGTGTCTATAAAGGGTTGATCATGCAGCGACGGAGTCGCCATATGTTCCTGTTTTGAAATAGTGTTTGTTGATGTACATACCAATGACATTGTCATGAATTTGCTCGTTTTTAGAAAAACATATCGTCCTGCGACTC
>JBDNFP010000065.1:0-22198 GCA_041689775.1 Spirosomataceae bacterium | reverse complement strand
AATATAGATCGTTGTACATTTTAATGCGTTTAACCTGTCCGTCAATGCGTATCTCGGCTATATTGAAAATAAATCGGTCTAAGATAGCCAACAAGTCGAGTCGAAGCTACTTGAATAACTCTGGTATCATTCGGCTTGGAAACAACGTCAGGATTCACAAAGGGTTCGGGATTGATGTTATAGGAGAACTTTCCATTGGTGACCATTCCTACATCAACCCTGATTCTATCATAGTTTGTAGGCACAAAATCACCATCGGCCGCAACTGTTCTATCAGTTGGAATGTCACGTTCATGGATGATGACTTACACCTAACGTCCAACCCGAAACAAAATCATGAGATCATTATCGGTGATAACGTTTGGATTGGGGCCAATGCCTTTATTACCAAGGAGATTATCATCGGCGATGGAAGCGTAATAGCCGCAAGTACTGTGGTAACGAAGGATGTTCCCCCGCACTCATTGTGCGGGGGAATCCGGGCAGAATCATCCGAGAGCAAATAGAATGAAAGTAAGCAGGGCTACAAACTCCCGGTCTTCCCACCATCTACCGGGATATTGATACCACTAATACTAGCCGCAGCCGGGCTGCATAGAAATGCTACGGCTGCCGCTACTTCTTCCGCTTCGGCAAACCGACCCGTTGGTATTTCTGATTCCATTTGAGTTGCCACCTGTTCGGCAGTTTTACCCTGAGCTTCGGCTCGCATTCCAAGTACCGCATCCAGGCGACTCGTTCGGGTGTAGCCCGGTAGCACGTTATTAACGGTTATACCGTACTTACCCAGCTCCATCGACATCGTTTTGGCCCAACTAGCCACGGCACCCCGAATAGTATTGGAGACTCCCAGCCCGACGATTGGCTGCTTTACAGATGTACTGATGATATTAACGATACGACCAAAACCCGCTTTTTTCATCGACGGGACAACGGCCTGCGTCAAGATTTGATTATTGACCAGATGCATTTGAAACGTTTTCACAAACAGTTCCGGGTCGGCATCGATAATGGGCCCTCCCGACGGGCCACCCGTATTATTGATCAGGATGTGCAAGTCTGGTACCAACCGGAGGTATTCATCAATGGTTTTCTTTACACTGGCACTATCTTCAAAGTCAGCGACTATGTACCGGTGTAGCTGCCCCAAAGAAGTATCAAGTATACCCATTACTTCTTTAAGCTTTTCTTCGTTACGCGCCATCAATGTAACGTTGGCGCCCAGCATGGCTAACTCCTCCGCCGAAGCACGGCCGATACCCTGGGTACTTCCGCAAACTAAGGCTGTTTTTTCTCTAAGGTCTAAGTTCATAGTAGGCTATTGGGCCGTCGGCGGTCAGCTTTCGGCTTGTCTTTTAGTTTATGAAATCAATGGCTTTCGGTCGGCGGCGATTACTTTGGTTATTTTTAATTATGTGAATTCAGAATAAATGAAGGCACTATCGTGAACTTTTAGATTCATCAAGAGCCAACGGCCACTGACCGACAACCGCTTACCATCCCATGCGGTACTCCCGCTTCACGAACTGGTTGGCAATATCGAAATTTGTAATCTTCATGGCCTTACCGTCCCAGATCAGTTTCTGACGACCGGGAAAATCAAAGCTACCTTTGCGCTTGGCCTCACGGTATAAATAAGAGCGAACCGCGAGATTTCCCATCAAAACGGTTTCGGTGAGTGGCCCTGACTGGTCGAACGATGAACTGGTGTAGGTACCATATCCTTCTTTACAGGCTTTCACCCATTGCTGCTGGTGACCATCGATCCCTCCTTTTACCAAAGGACGGGTTGGTTTTGGTAGTTTTACACCCTTAAAATCTTCTTCGGGCCACACTCTGGGATTAGCCCCGAATAATTCGGCGCTCACCATACCCTTGGTACCTATAAAAAGTATGCCACCATCCTGGCTACCAAATACCTTCCGGTAATCGCACCCTTCCGGTAGTTTCGGACGAATACCGCCATCGTACCAGGAAAGACTGATTTCTTTTTCACCCGGTTTCTGAGCCGGGAATTTTAAATGAATGGAAGCCGAAGGCGGGCATACATCATCAAAGAAGGCTTCCTGAAAAAAATCGGCATAGACCGACCCAACGCTGCATTCCACCGAGAGCGGGTACCCCAAATTAAGCGTCCGGAAGGGCACGTCAATGAAGTGGCAGCCCATATCACCCAACGCTCCGGTACCAAAGTCCCAGTATCCACGCCACCGGAAGGGCATATAAGCTTCGTGGTAGTCACGTACCGGGGCCGTTCCCAACCACAGATTCCAGTCTACTTCTTTCGGAATTGACTGCGACTCGCCCTTATCTTTGGGTGACTTCACTCCCTGCGGCCAAACTGGGCGATCGGTCCAGACTTCTACGGTATGTACGTCACCAATGAGCCCGGACTGCACAATAGCTTCGGTCTCGCGGGTGCCATCCCCACTACTCCCCTGATTCCCCATTTGGGTAACGACCTTGTACCTGGCCGCCGCTTCGGTCAGCTGACGAGCTTCCCAAATATCTTTGGTCAGGGGTTTTTCCACGTACACATGTTTCCCAAGCTCCATCGCTGCACTAGCGATTTTATAGTGCATGTGGTCGGGCGTAGTGACGATCACCGCATCTATATTCTTAGCTTCCTTATCGAGCATCTCCCGATAGTCCTTGTAGTAGGGAGCTTTGGGAAACTTATCGCGGTAGGTTACGGCTTGCCGGTCGTCTACATCACAAAGTGCTACGATATTATCAGACCCACCGTTGTAGGCTTGCTTGATATTGACAATCGCCTTTCCACCGCAACCTACCGCTGCAATATTCAGTTTATCACTAGGTGCCACAAACCCTTTGCCCAATACATGGCGAGGAACAATCATAAAACTGGCAGCCGTGGCTCCACTCAAAAGAAACTGACGGCGGCTTTGCCCATCAGAAAGTTGTTTTTTCGCTTTCATTGGTTCAGGGTTTAGTGGTACTATATTGGAACAACTAGTAGTGAGGTTTAACTTCCAAAAGTCTGGGCCATCTTCATGGCAATTCCCATATCTCCCTTGATTTTGAGCTTCCCCGTCATGTAGGCCATCATGGGATTCAGTTCACCATCAATCATTTTAAGGGCATTCTCGGTGGAAATTTCCAGAGTACAGGCCGCCTCCTGATCTTCGTTAGTTACCACATTAGGAACCTGGGTTGTGTCAATAAAAACAACACCGTCTCCCGTTTCAAATTTCACAGTAGCAGTCGTGCTGTTTTCGGTACCAACAACGGTACGAATCCGGCTAGTCAAGGTTTCTAAACTCATGAGATTGAATTTTAGTTAGTATGAAATAGTATTATTGCATCTGTAAATGTATTGGGCTTGGGATAAAAAACAAATGCTTTTGGTCTTTTCGTCTAAATCCGCAACTTTTACACTCTTTATTCAATCTATTTTAAACTAATGTCTGAATCTTCTAGTACAACTGAGCGTCCAAAACTCCTGGTTTTTCTTTGTGTGCTCACCTTCATTAGCAGTGTTTCGGGCCTTATTACACAATCAGAGCGGCTGTGGAGTCCCGGCGTTATTGCAGACCAAACCCGGGAAATATTTGAGCAGGTACAAGAAAATATGGAGGCGCAGTCAAACAACGAAAACGCCGCATTTATCGAGAGCCTATTCACCTCTCTCAATAAAACAACCAATGCTGATACTATTCAGCTCAGCGCAATCATCATGCTCATTTATGAATCACTCACCTTATTTGGTGCCTACCTGATGTGGACATTACAAAAACGTGGTTTTTATTTCTATCTGGGAGGGCTCGCCGTAGTGATCATCGGACCTCTACTCCTCATGGGGGGGTGGTTGGGTTTCATGACAATGGTAGGAGGTGGCTTTTTTAGTACTATTTTTGCCTTCCTCTACCGCAACCAGCTGAAATATATGTTTTAGTCAAATAGTCCTCTGGTTGGCAGAAACCACTAAATTATTTCCAGGATAGTCCTTTTTATTGCCTCTGTTTTGGAGGTAACCAAAAACTAATCTTGGATAGTATCGAGAAAAGATTTTATTTTGTGGGTCAAATTTGAAAATGAGCAATGGCATTAATTAACAAAATCAGAGAGAAATCAGGGATCGCCGTAACGGTAATCGCAATAAGCTTAATCTTCTTTATTGTCGGTGGAGACCTTCTGGGTCCTAACTCTATGTTTGGTGGAAACAACCAAAGCGTGGGAGAAATTTCCGGTAGAGATATCAATATTCAAGACTTTCAAAGTCGATTGGATGTCATTCGTCAGAACTACGAGGCCCAAACCGGGCGCGCCGCCGGAGAGCAGGAAATTGTTGCACTACGTGAGCAAGCCTGGAATCAGATGGTTATTGATATTGCCTACCGAGAGCAATACGATGACCTCGGCCTGACCGTAACCGACGACGAAATGGTTGACATGGTGCAGGGAAATCACATTAGCCCCGCTATTCAGCAAGCTTTTTCCAACCCTACTACCGGCGGGTTTGACAAGAGCGCAGTTATAAACTATCTCAAAAACCTTAAAACGCTTCCGTTGCCTCAGCAGCAGTCGTGGGCTGAATTTGAAAACAAACTCCGTTCGGACCGTATGCGTCAGAAATACGAAAACATTATTCGTCTTTCTTCGTACGTAACCAAGGCTGAGTCTGAAAAAGAGTACGTAGCTCAGAACACTACGGCTTCCTTGAAATATCTGTATGTACCGTTCTATTCAGTACCTGATACGACCGTTGCCGTGACCGATTCTAAATTAAAAGATTATCTGAGTAAGCACAGTGACGAATACAAGGGAGTAGATACTCGTACGATTCAATACGTAACCTTCCCGGTTGTACCAGCAAAAGACGACAGCGCTGCCCTTTACACCGAAATAAAAGATCTTGCTCGTGGATTAGCCTCCGCGAACAATGATTCATCGTATGCCCGTATGAACTCCGACATTGCAATGCCAATGAATATGTCATACGCCAATATGTCTGACCAACTCAAAGAAGCCGTTCAGACGTTTGTGCCGGGTGGTGTTTACGGCCCCTACCGCGAAGGGGACACGTACTTTATATACAAATACAACGGGATCCGTCAAGATTCTCTTTACACTGCCCGCGCCAGCCACATCTTGGTTCGTGCCGAGAATCCTTCGGATTCAGCGAAAGCAGTAGCTCGTCAGCGCGCCGAAGGAATTTTGGCCCAAATTCGTGGCGGTGCTAGCTTTGAAGCCCTTGCCGCTACCAATAGTGCTGATCCGGGTTCGGCGCAGCGTGGTGGTGACCTTGGCTATTTCCAGAACAACGGCTCCATGGTGCAGCCTTTTGAAGATGCTATCTTCTCTATGAGCAGTAACGGACTTATTGGCCAGGTGGTCGAAAGTCAGTTTGGTTTCCACATCATCAAAGTGACTGACCCAAAGTCTAATACATTGTACCGTCTGGCGGGTATCGCCAAAACGATTGCACCGAGCCAGGCAACCCGCGACGACGCGTATCGCAAGGCAGATCAATTTGCAGCCAGCGTTTCTACCAAAACTGAGTTTGACGAAGCAGTGAAAACTGATAAGTCGCTGGTAGTAGCAACGGCTACCCGCATGCCGGAGTCTTCTTCGAATGTAAATGCGATCCAGAATGCCCGGGAAATTGTACGTTGGGCATTCAACGATCAAACTGGCATCAATAAAGTTTCTACGGTATTCGAAACAGATGAACAGTATGTAGTGGCGGTATTAACCGGAAAGACCGAAAGAGACGAAGTGAAAGTTGATGACTTCCGTGATGAACTGACCGCCAAGGTACGTAATCAGATCAAAGCGGAACAGATCACTACCAAGCTAGGCGCCGTAACTGACCTTGAAAGTATGTCTAAGAAATATGGTGCTGGTGCATTGATTGAAAACGCAACAGACATCACCTTAGCAACGGGTCTTTTGAGCTCGGCTGGATTTGATCCCATCGCAATTGGTAAAGGCTTTGGCCTGAAGCCAGGTAAAGAGTCAAATGTATTTACTGGTGAGAATGGTGTATTCGTAATGGAATTAATTGGTCGTACCGAGGCTCCTCAGATTGCTGATTACACCCAGTACAAAACCCAGCTACAACAATCCATCGAAAGCCGCGCGAGCTTCCTTCTGAATGAAGCAATACGTAATAACGCTAAGATTGTGGATCGTCGCGCTAAGTTTTTTTAGTAGATTCCAAGTAGGAAAATCTTCTTATAGAGAGGTCGGGACTTCACCAAGTCTCGACCTTTTTTTGTGAAAAAAGAGTAGAAATACTAAAATTGTCATTTTTACACTTAATATTGCATATCGAATCTGTTCATCACTATTCACTAAAAATACTATGAGTATTCTATTAGGAGATCGGGAATATTTTAAAGGGATAGGAAAAATATCCTACGAAGGTCCTGAAACTGACAACCCACTGGCGTTTCGCTGGTATGACGAAGACCGAGTGATTGGAGGCAAAACAATGAAGGAGCATCTCCGCTTCGCCACCGCCTATTGGCACACCTTCTGCGGTACTGGTGGTGATCCTTTCGGTGGTCAGACACTATTCTTCCCTTGGGACGAAAAGAGTGATCCCGTGGCCCGCGCCAAAGATAAAGCGGATGCAGCTTTCGAGTTCATCACAAAGATTGGATCTCCCTACTACTGTTTTCACGATGTGGACGTAGTTGAGTATTCTAACGATGTACTCGGAAACGAGAAAAGATTACAAACCCTTACCGGCTACCTGAAACAAAAGCAAGCCGATAGTGGCGTGAAGCTACTCTGGGGAACCGCCAATATGTTTAGCCACCAACGGTACATGAACGGCGCCTCTACCAACCCTGATTTTAGCGTGGTCACCCACGCCGGCGCACAGGTAAAAATGGCACTGGACGCGACCATTGCCCTCGGCGGAGAGAACTACGTATTCTGGGGAGGTCGCGAAGGCTACATGACCCTACTGAACACCGATATGAAGCGGGAACAGGAGCACTTTGCCCAACTCCTAAAAATGGCCGTTACTTACGCCCGCAGCAATGGCTTCAAAGGAAAGTTCTTTATTGAGCCTAAGCCCTGCGAGCCTACCAAGCATCAGTATGACTACGATGCAGCTACCGTTATTGGTTTCTTACGTCAACACGACCTACTGAATGACTTCTCCCTCAACCTGGAAGTTAACCACGCAACGCTCGCCGGACATACCTTCCAGCACGAGCTTCAAGTTGCTGCGGATGCTGGGGTACTTGGCTCCATCGACGCCAACCGCGGGGACTACCAGAATGGATGGGACACGGATCAGTTCCCGAATGATCTGAATGAGTGGACCCAGGCTATGCTGATCATTTTGGATGCTGGCGGGCTAGCCGGAGGTGGTATCAACTTTGATGCAAAGCGCCGTCGTAATTCGACGGATGTAGCGGATATTTTCCATGCTCACATTGGCGGAATGGATACCGTTGCCCGTGCGTTGGTAATTGCCGATAAGATTACGCAGCATGGTAAGTACCACAGCATCCGTAAAAACCGCTACGGCAGCTTTGATGCTGGTAAAGGAAGCGATTATGAAAAGGGGAGTCTATCGCTGGAAGATCTGTTTGGCTTGGCCACCGATGGTGGCGAACCTGCTACCTTATCAGGACGTCAGGAATACATGGAGAACCTGATCAACCGGTTTATATAAGTGTATGGTCGTCGGCTTTCGGCGGTCGGTTTTTCCTTTATGTTTGGAGTATCTATTGAAGTATAATGTAAAAGGCCGCTTCGTTCTGAGGCGGCCTTTTACTTGGTAAGTAGCTGATAGCTATTAGCTTGTAGCTGTTACCTTTTTGTAAATATTTGATATATAGAACATTAGCCAGTAATTTGACTAAATTAATAATACAAACTAATTATGCATTAGTACTTAGTCCCCACTACTTTTGAAGTATTGAAGCCCCATTATTTAGAAGAATATGCCTAAAAGTAGGAAAAGCTAAAAGCCACAGGCCGACGGCCCCTACCGCATCCCTGGCTTTGGAATCACGGGAAATCCTTCGTTTCCATCTTCACTTACCGCCTGTACAGCAAAAAAGTAATTGTCTTTGGAGTAGGGTAGCTCAATGCCAAGCTTATCTGTGAATATCTTCTTTTCCCAGGTAGCCACGTGAGTTTCACGCATCAGAATATAGTATCCTTTCACCTTACCGGTCTTGGGCGCTTGCCAGTATATCTTCGTAGTATTGGTCAGGCTTAGTACATCCATCGTCACGTTTTGGGGCTGGGGAGGAGATTTCGCGAGGTTGGCCAGATTAGCCAAATTCATCGCGGTATTCTTACGCAAGTACTCAAAATCCATAAACTCCACTTTATCGCCGTACACAATACCATCTTCGGTACGCAAATCCTGGTGTTGATGTTGGAAATTTTCGTTCATTTCGGTAATACGTACCGCCGCAAAATCTCGGTTCACGAACGGAGTATGATCGCCACCGCGCAAATACCGGTCATTGCGGTAAATCATCCGTACTTCCAGATGATCCACGTAGCGCTCGCCTACCTCTTTAATGTACCGGGCTAGAGTACGAGCCTTACCGTCGTTTTCAAGGCCGTACTGCCGCACGGAAGCGGCCCGCTTATCGGTTTCAAACCCTGATAAACCTTCGCTAAATACCCGTACGATGGTATTATTGATCAGCTTAGTATCGTGGCTATTATTAGAACCCATGATGTCATTGTTCAATAATGCTTCCAGATTCCACTTTTCGTCCACTGCTCGTTGCGCCAGATGGTTTGCTCCAAGTAGCCCCTGCTCTTCTCCACTCACGGTCACGAACACAATCGTGGCCGGAAAGTTCTTCTTGCTCATAATCCGCACCAGTTCTATCACGGCCGCAGTTCCCGAACCATCATCGTTGGCACCGGGGGCCTCGTCGGTACTATTCATCACGTTACTCACGCGGCTATCCATGTGGCCACTTACCAGAAAAAACCGATCGTCGTTCGGGTCAGTACCTTTCAGCGTCGCCATGACATTACCCATATCAACTGCCTTATCTACCCGGCGGCCGTCGGGTTGGAGCGTCCAGGTATCTATTGTTGAAGTGAGCCGTCCGCCAGACTGCTTACCGTATTCCTGAAATTTGCTTAGAATCCATTCCCGGGCAGGTACGATTCCCCGCTTACCTTGGGTACCGCTGAGCGTCTGACGGGTACCAAAGCTCACGAGTTTCTCCACGTGGGCTTTAAGACTATCCGCCGATACTTCTTCGAGCATCTGCATAATCATCGGATCACGTTGGACGATAGTTTGGGAATGAGAAGGTAATGAAGTAAAAAATACCACGGCGGCGGAGAGTAAAGGAAAGAGTACTGTCTTTTTCATTCTGGTTGCCTATTGATTTAGAAATAAACAACTAATATAAGGCAAAAATGTATTGGATGACGAGCTATTCTTTTGGGGTAGACGCCTACTTATCTCCTCCAAGGTTTTTACTTTTAAGGAAGCCTCCCTACTTTTACCCAACACAACCGATTTCGGGCAGAACTAAGCAATAATTGCAGACCATGGGTGATCTGACCGCTATTACCAGACTTTCGACCGCATTAACCGTCCTTTCTTCCATGATTGCGCCGGTGGTACTAATCCTTGCCTGCGGATCATTGATTACCATCACGTCACAACGCCTTAGCCGCGTCATTGACCGTTGTCGGTATTTACTCGAGCAACTGAAAGATTTGATTGGGGAGCATGGAACCTCCGGCGACCTGATCAACAAGGAAGGTGCTCTGCTTTTTTACTTGATGGAGAAAGCTACCCAACGCTCCCGGATACTACAACGCGCCCTAACGGCACTGTATCTGTCGTTAGGGATTTTTATCGCTACCAGTATTACGCTGGGAGTACTCGATGTCATCAATTCAAGACGAACCTGGATCCCTGTCCTGATGAGTTTGATTGGCGCTTTGATGTTATTTTATGTCAGCATTCTCCTCATTCGAGAGTCACAACTAGCCAAAAAGGCACTTAACCGCGAGATGACCGAAGCCCTTCGGTTTTTCAAGATTAATCTGGAATGGCTATCTAAAAAAAGAAAAAAGAGGTGGTGGTGGAGAAAAAAAGCCAAAAGCACTCCTACACCAAATACCACTACGCCCCCTCTTGTTCCGCCAGCCGAATGATGTCCTTCCCTTCTACAACAGCTTTATCAGAGCCAGCTTTTGCTACCCGGATAAGCGCGTGGGCCAATTCGGGTAGGGTACAAAAGCCGGCAGGATACAACAACCGACCGATTGGAAACAGCCAACTAATGTATTTGTAGTAAGTGTTTGTCCGTACCAAACCGGGTATGGGCCGGATAAATCCAGGCCGGAAGGCGATGGCTTGCTTAAAGGGAAGCTTCCTCAGATCATTTTCGGTCTTACCCTTCACCCTAGCCCACATGGAACGGCCTTTCTCGGAACCGTCGGTTCCGGCACCCGAAATATAACAGAACGTCATATGGGTATTCAACTTACTCAATGTTTCGGCCACGTGCATCGTAAGGGTATAGGTAACCTTGCTGTACTCTTCTTCGTTCATTCCTACCGAGGATACCCCAAGGCAGAAAAAACAGGTAGTATAACCACTCAACTGGCTTTGGGTCGGCATAATATCATAGAAATTGCCTTGGATTATTTCCGTCAGCTTAGGGTGAATCATCCCCGAAGGCTTACGATTGATGATCAGCACTTTCTCAACGTCAGGATGTTGCAGGCATTCATGAACAACGCCCTCGCCTACCATTCCGGTAGCCCCGGTAACAATTACTTTTAATCCTTTCATAGTCTATACCATTACAATTGTGTCAGTCCACTCATCCAAGGTAAGAATAATTCTTAACGTGAAAAGCTTATTCGCTAGGCTGGAATCTCTTTGGTTCGAATCTTTTCCTGGTTCTGAATTGTTAACACATGATAGTCTCGTGAAATTAAACCAACAAGAAGTGCGAAAAATGACTTCAAATACTCCAACCCTTGGTCTTAAAGAGAACTGGAAGCAGTTCACTCTTCTGGTGATTGTCAATGCATTTGTTGGTGGGATGATCGGCATGGAGCGGAGTATATTCCCTGCCTTTGCCGAAAGTCAGTTTGGGATCGAGTCCAATACCGCCATCCTTTCCTTTATTACTGCATTTGGCCTTTCAAAGGCGCTTACAAACTACTTTACCGGGCGGCTTGCCAATCACTTCGGACGTAAAAATCTTTTGCTCCTTGGCTGGATACTCGCAGTCCCGGTACCTTTCCTCCTCATGTACGCTACCAATTGGAACCAAGTGATTATGGCTAACATCCTGCTCGGGATGAGTCAGGGGCTAACGTGGAGTAGTACGGTTGTGATGAAAATTGACCTCGTAGGTGAGAAAGATCGCGGCTTTGCCATGGGGCTCAATGAGTTTGCGGGCTACTTTGCGGTGGGAGTGGTTGCCTTTCTTTCGGGCTACGTTGCCAATCGCTACGGCATAACGCCTTACCCCTTTTATATTGGGGTTATTATCTCAATCATTGGCTTACTAATCAGCTGGCTTTTTATTCGCGATACCAGAGCATTTGTGCAGCAGGAAAGTATCAACGACCGGGCGGTTCAGCTAAAAAGTGTGTTTTGGGATACGACCCTCAAAGACAAAACGCTGGGCTCGATCACGCAAGCTGGGTTAGTCAATAACCTCAATGATGGTATGATCTGGGGACTTCTACCCGTAGTATTAATTTCACTTAGCTATGATGCCAAAAGTATAGGAATCATTGCTGCCATTTACCCTACGGTTTGGGGTATAGGGCAACTATTTACGGGTAGGATGTCTGATGTCTACTCCAAAAAAGCCATGCTGTTTTGGGGAATGCTCCTGCAAGGGGTGGCAATCATGGCTATTCCGTTCAGTAATACTTTTGGACTTTTAGTAGCTATATCCATCATCCTGGGGCTAGGGACCGCGCTGGTTTATCCTACATTCTTGTCGACCATCGCGCAGGCAACGAGCCCGCAGCAACGAGCCGAAAGCATTGGAACCTTCCGGCTTTGGCGAGATTTGGGATATGCCTTGGGAGCGGTTATCTCAGGCATCACAGCCGATCTTTTTGGGGTGAATTATGCTATTCATTTAATTGGAGGGCTCACATTGCTATCTGCACTTATTATTAAGATCCGTATGCCTGCTACCGCCAAAAAGGAATGCATTGAACCCGAGGGAGTAGTGCAGGCTTTTCAGCAAAAGAAGAAGATTAAACTCATTGACGTCAGAAGCAAAGAGGAGTACGAAAACTATCATATTCCGCACGCTATCCATATTGCATTAAGCGACTTAAAGGCGGCAATGAGTCGACTGGATAAAAGCTACCAGATAGTTACCATTAGTCAGCATGGTTGTGGGCGTGCTTCGGACGGAGCCCGGATCTTAAAGGGAATAGGCTACAATGCATTATGGCTGTGCGGGGGTACTTCCAAGTGGATAGCCACCCAAAAGTAAGCCTGCAATCCAGTCAATACATCAGGGATAAAAGCGAAAGCCGCCCCGAAACTAGGGAGCGGCTTTTACTATACGTAAAGTAACTGTATATTATTCATTACTTTACCACCTTCATTTTTCCCTGCATGAGCGTATGATGGCCGGGGAAAGTACAAACATACTGATAGTCTCCCGTTTTTGCTGGTACCACAAAATATAGAGCTTCCGTACTTTCGGGTTGCATGAGGCCTGTATGGTAGAGTACCTCTGTCATATCAGGAATATAGTTCATCTCTGCACCTTTTAAGCCAAGGTTGAGAGCCGCTTCGCCCACCTTATTGGCCGCGCCAGGGTTTGTAATTACGCAGTTATGCAGCATGTCGTCATTGTTATTGAAAACAAACTTTACCTTACTACCGGCTTTCACTTGAATCTCGGCAAGGTCAAATTTGAGCCCCGGCTTGGTGCCGATGGTAATCACTTGATCGGGTCCGTTGGTCCAGGTAGTGGGCTGAGTAATTGCCCGCTTGGCCGAAGGGGCCATCGGCATGGCTTCACTACCATCGTGCTGACTATGATCCATACCTACCATGGCATTTTTACTACTTGCGGTAAAGTTTAAAGCATTTGCTTTACTACCGTCTGCAATTTCGTTTAGGGTATAGTACCCTACGGTATGCAACAAGGGTAACCCTTCTTTGGACTTCACTCCTTCTGCTTTTACTTCGTGAATATAACCCTTACGAAGTTTCGTTTCATCAAGTACCAGGCGGGCACTTAGTCCGTCGGCAGCTAATACAATTCCTTTGATGGCAAGTGGTTCGGCGTTAATAATCGGACTTCCGTAGATATGATGGTATTTATAGGTAAAACTATTCAGGCTGTAGGAAGCTGGATTTCCTGCCGTTGAGGCATCTACCGGAAGTGTAAAAGTGACCTCAAAGCCATCGGCTTTTGAACGGATCGTCTTGATCTCAAAGGGAGTTTCTCCGGTCCATACCAGGCGCTGAATACCAAAAGGACTTTTTCCGGTAGCCGACCACCCGCGGGAGGTTTGCCCCACGAACATCGACCCATCAAGCCCCCACACCATCCGGATCAGTCCCGACTGAAAACCCTCGCGGAAAGGGAAGCAAGCCCCTTGCCACACTCCGTTGATTTTTTCCATATCAACCCGCATAATTTTGCTGTGGCCTTGATCGCCCACAAACATTTGCCCTTCAAATGGCCCGAAAGCGCCACGGGTTGTATCTTCTTTAAAATCAGAGGTAGAGATCCCCATCAAGGTATGCGGAAACCAAACCGCCGGCGGCTTCAGGCCGGGCGTACGCTTAGCTACGTCGTACAAAGGCTCACCCGTATCGGGTACATCGTCCGGGGTGAGTTTTACCGGCGAACCGTCTTCATTACTCCACCGGAGTCCGGCTGGATTGCCCGCAAAGTCACCCTCGGCCAGATGGGTCATCCGACCGGAACCTACCCAGTCTCCCTGGTTTTCGGTATAAAATATATCGCCTTTAAATACGCCAAACCCAGCGGGTGACCGCAGCCCTGTGGCCCAGGGTTTCAGTGAACCATCGTTGCCCAGTTTGAGCATCCAACCCCGCCACTTCGACTGACTCGCTCCTTTGCCAATCCAGTCAAGATTGAGAGTTACCAGCATCTCGCCGTTCGACATGGGAACCGGTCCGTACGAATACTGATGGTAGTTACCCGATAATGGCCAACGCGCAAAAGAGTCGTACACATCGGCAACGCCATCGTTGTCGGTATCTACTAGTTTCGTTACCTCACCCCGCTGGGAAATTAAAAAATGATCACCCCGGTAGAGCAGCCCCAACGGCTCGTGCAAGCCGTGCGCAAAGCGTTTAAAGGTAGGTTGGCCGTTACCCTTCATGTAAGGATTACCGATCATCCATACTTCGCCCCGGCGGGTCGATGCTCCTAGTCGCCCGTCCGGCAGAATGGCCAGACCCCCAATTTCCATTTCAATGCTTTCTGGAATGGGCATGGTGATGATACGGTAATAATCTTCCTCCGTCATCGGACGATTCTGCGCAAAAGCAAGACTTCCCAAGGCCCAAAGCCCCAGAGTTACCATGCCCGCTTTCCAACTGACTAATGTTTTCATAGATATTTCAATAACTCTATTATTTGACTTGAATCCTTTATAATTCCGGATAGTTCCGCAGAGCTACCAAAATAAGCTGTACGAAACGGTACCATCTACCGCCATCATTAACTCCTGTTTACCCGCTGACGTCCGGGTTGTTACTTTGGCTTTCTTGTCCACCCGCACATAGTACCGGTTATCTACTCGGTAGAGGCCCTTTTCTACCTGAATAATTTCATCGCCCGCACCAAGTAGTACGTACACCGGCGAAGCCGCTTTTTCTGCCAAGGTCAGGGTACGATTTAGCCCTTGTTCTTCGGCGGCGATAAAGTCCGTGAGGGTAGTGCCCGCAATAGCGTAACGGATTGACGGTGTACCGTCCGCGTTGAGCCGATAACCCAGGTAGTTCAGGTCCGAAGAATCTGGCCAAGCAGCACTGGGCGCACTCAGCATAGCATAGCTACTTTGCCCGGATACCAGCGTTGTGAGCCCGGCAGTACTTAGTAGCTGCGGCTCGCCGCGCTCGTACCACATTTCGGTAACGTCGGCAAACTGCCCCCGCCATCCTTGCAACAAGGCCCCCCGATTGAGATCCATGGTATAGTGCCACCCGTTTGGACTACCCACCGATAATACATGCGTGCGCTTTACTTTTTCATTGTCGTACTGCACAAAGGACCGCACCATTTCGGGCTTTCCTTCCGGAACAACGCCAATGTATGGCTTAGGCTCAGGTACTGGTAATGAAGATAAGGCCGTGAGATCGTATGGACGAACACCCGCTGAGTAAACACTGAGCCCAAGCGCCGGACGACGCCACGGGAAACGTGAATAGTTGAGTTGGAAACGGTGTTTGCCTGCGCTCAAATTTGCTTGGCTGGTATGTCGGTCCTGCGAAGTACTTTCACCAACGGTTAGTACGTCTTTGCCATCAATAGACAGCCGCGCCCTGGGGCCCGATTGGGCAAGGGAGAAAGTATAGTTGCCTGCTTCGCCAACAATCATTTCACCATCAAACACCACATGAAATTCACGCATGCCGCTGCCAAGCTCCTGCGTAATGTACCGGGTGGGACCTTCCCGCTCCAACTTCGAGGGGTTTGGAGTATCCCAAGCATCTTTGTACAGTTTGTAGGTAATGTCAGCCACGGCCAAGGTCTTACGATTGGCCAGTAGTTGGTAGCCAATGTTCCGGAATGCTACGGTACCCGCCACTACCTCTAAGGTGAGCGGTTCGGCCGCAGTAATAGCACTTTTTAAGGGTAAATAAACACTTTGCTGCACTACAACCTTATTCAGTACCAGAGAATTCAAACGCGCCATGGTTGGCTGTGTTTCGGTCGAAGCATCGTAGGCAAGCTCCATCGTTTGCCAAAGTCCGGCGGTTCTGGCGGCATTTTGAACCGGTACCTGACCGATAAAACCACTGGTGGAAGCATTTGTCTCATTGATGACTCCGCCTTCCGATAGAAGTACCCGCTGTCCGCCGGGAAGGGTAATATAGGCCCGGGCGCCGGGAGAAAGCATGAAGTCAAGGCGCAGGCGCATGTCCTGCATCCTTGCCTTGGTACTTAACGTAGAGCCGGCAGCACCTACCAGTGTACCACTTCCCGATTGCACCGAAATAACCAAAGGATTGGTATTGGTAGGGTTCATGGTCACTTGTGAGGTAACTTTCCAAGACCCCATCGGGGCCTCAAAGGCGCTCAGGTCGGTGAGTGGTACCACTGTGTAGTCAGCTGTGGGCTGCCCAAATAATGCTACTGGACTTACCAATAAGGCGGCAAACGTGAATGTGCGAAATAAAGCGAGCATAGTTATTTTGATTTTCTGAACCAAGCGGTAAGGTTATCGGATCGGTGAAAAGTCAGTAGCTTTCATATAAATTGATTCTACTTTCTCCACGATTTTCCCATTTTTTTCTGAATTATCCCGTGCCTTTACCCAGTCAGGATCGACCCGAAAGGCATCGAAAGCTTTCTTGGCGCCTTCTACACTTGGGTGCGCCAGCATATAAATAAGCTGATTATCGATGGAATCAGGAATCCAATAATTCAGGTTCGTCATTCCCTGCTTAGCAAAGAGTGCCGTGGTATGATTGCGAAAGCGAGCCAGCAAGTCAGGAAGTTTGCCCGGAAGGGTAAAATAGGTACGTAGTTCAAAAACCCTACCCTCGCCTGATTTACCCGGCTTCATCGGGAATGAGAAGTCAGTATCATGCATGAAGGTATTGATCACTTTGGCCACTATTTTTCCGTCTACTTGCGAATCTGCCGCTACTTTTTTCCATTCAGGATCACTACCAAATGCCTTCCAAGCGGTTTCACGGGCGGCCATGTCCGGATACGAAAGCACGTACACCAGCTTATTATCAGTGTTATCAATCGGTAACCAGTACCCAACGTTGGTCATACCATGTTTTTCAAAAATACGGGTAGTGTGGTCGCGAAAGCGAGTAAGCAGAGCGTCTAACCGGCCCGGCTCACAGTAGTAAACGCGCATTTCGTAAAGCTTTGTCTCCATTGTCTTTTGCGCAGAAGTATTGAGCGTAGAAAAAACTCCTGCTAATACCATAAAGAGTAACCTATATTTTGGGTTCATTGAGGGTAAGTGATTAGATAGTAAAATCGAACGAATTAGCAATTGAAATAAATTCAGTACTATAATTACCAAATTAAACCTAAGGTCCGTTTCGATCTACTCGTTTAATAGACAGGTTTTGAGTGGGTGTAACATGATGTTGATTTGTGTAGTTGTGATTTTATGCTGTTCATTGAAATGCAGCTAGTAGTCTAGAAAAAGAATCTATTTCGATTTTTATTGAAAAAATACTATTTATTGTAATTTCCTGACGGATCAATTAAAGCTCCATTTTTACAAGTAGCAGAAAGGAAAGACCAATACAAGTCAAAAAATAAAATTACCTGTATTCTCTTAACCAGTACCCGCAAGAAAAACGGTTAGACAAATACGAAAACGGTTACCCAATCGTTGAAAAAATAACCACGGGAGGGACCATTAAAGGCAAGCACTTTCCGGACATTTGTCAGATTTTCTTGTCATTCGTCCGTTTTTTTAGGGCTTTGTACTAAAATACTGACGGTTCGTACCGTTTTTAACCCTGTTTTGTAAAAAACCAATTTACTTTGTCTATCCAAACTCATTGAATTATCAATAATTTATTGACAATGATTTGATAAACAACACCTTGAAAAAAAAAGCTTAAAATTAGAACAATTTGTACTTTTAAATGGTACTAACATTATATTTCCGTCGTTTTAACAAGTAAGTTATTATTTGGGTATTTTGTGTATACTAGCAACTGATCACGATTATGAACAAACGTATCATTTCAATCCTCAATAATTTTGGCGTAGAAACGAGCGCAATCACCGATGATGCTCATTTTGTAAAGGATCTTGGCTTTGATAGCTTGGACATCGTAGACATGATGATGCAATTAGAGCAAGAATTCTCCATTGCAATCCCGGATGATGATTATCCACGTATTACTTCGATGCGCACCCTCCTAGAATATCTTGAAGAACATCAGGCTGTCGCTGCCTAAGAATAATCTGAATGCAAGAAGTAGCACGAATTTCTTTAATTCATGCTACTTCTTACGTTTGCGTGCAGCAACAGACGCTATCACTGCTACTTCAATCGTAGCTCCTATCGGCAAATCAGAAACTCCTACTGTGGTACGAGCATGGTAATTACCCGTAAAGTAGGTAGCGTACAACTCGTTTATTCTCCCGAATTGACGAAGATCTTTCATAAAAATCGTGGTATTCACTAGCTGACTTAGGCTCATGCCCCGGGCTGCCAAAATAGCTTTCACATTCTCCATTACCTGCGTAAACTCTTTTTCAACCCCTCCCTCTACTAGTTTCCCCGTCGCGGGATTGATCCCTAGCTGCCCCGCTATATACAGTGTACCATTGGCTACGACTCCCTGACTATATGGCCCCGCCGGAATCGGAGCTTTATCCGTCTTTACAATTTCATTTTGTGCAAATAGTACACCACTCATCAACAAGAAGCCCCCTATCAGACCAACTACTTTTTTCATACCTACTTGTTTTGTTTAGCTAGATGAAGACTACTCTTTTATCAATTTAAATGCTTGCTTTTTGCCTTCTCTTTCAAGATTCAGGATGTACAAACCCGGTGGTAGCTGACCCATCGAAACCTGCCATTGTTGCGGAGATACTACCTTTACCCCCAGCTTTCTCAACCTTCCGCTAGCATCCGTAATAGTTATATCTTCTTTAAATCCTCCCAAATTCCCTTTGATCATCAACTCCTCCCGTACCGGATTAGGGTAGGTAGCTACCGCCTGGAAAACTCCCGGGTCATTAGCGAGAATAAGGATTTGAATACCATTGGATAATGTACTCTGACAGCCATCGGGCGTGACGGCCCGGGCGGTATATTCACCGCTTCTGTCTACCACCAACACCGCCGAACTTGCGCCCGACGCTACGCTTCCATTTTCGTACCATGTAAACTTATCTGCTCCTTGCGAAGAGGCGGTTAGATTCAGTACGTCCTGCGTGATAACCGGTTTGGTGGGGTTTACGCAAAACGTACGATCCACCAGAGTCGCCGCCAGAAAGGACGTATTACCATCCTGCAAGGCCCGAATCGATGCTTTACCAGCTTGGGTTATTGAAACGGCATTCCCCTGTATACTGATACCACCACTCAACTTTTCAAAACGAACCCCGAGCGCCGAAGAAGCCGTGGCTACTAACTGGAAGGAAGAACCACCAATCGTTTTGTCAGAGATGGTACCAAAAGAAATCGTTTGGGACTGACGGCTCCGGGTCCCTTGCCCGAACCAACTAGCCCATTTCCCATCCTGAATGAATGTCTTGGCGGTCCCTGACGAGGATATCCGATCTTTCCCCATGCCGATAATACCCACGTTTTCTTTCGTACCCGACTCCATATTAAACAGCATTTGTTCATCGGTTCGGGAGTAATCAGGAAAGCCCAAGGTATTATTTTCGTAAATAATATCTAATTCACCACTCTCGATATTTACTCCCAGCAGGTAATAGGAGTCGTCGGTTTCGTCAAAATAGTCAAAGGCAAGAATGGAAGAGTTGTTCTTCGAAAAAACCGGATTTCCAATATTCTCACCCTCGTCAAGGTCGCTAAATAGTTTTTCAATGGTGCCATCCCCGAATTTTTTTTGGGCCGTATTCCAGACATTGATAAAACCAACATCCCAATATTCCAGGCTAGTACCGTCCAGATTTTTGATTTCGTTGAATGCATCGTATACAATATACTCGCCCGTAACGTCCCATTCAAAAGCATCGGCATACTGTACTTCTCCGGTATTGACTCCTTTGGTGTAGGTAGGATTATAGAGCGTGAATTTTTTCCATTCTTTACGATCAAAGCTATACACCCAAATACTGTTTTCCGCATCAGATTTGAGAGCTGCCAGTTTTTTACCGTCTCTCGAAATGGCTACATTATCCCAAATAGTTTCATTCTGGACCACGTACTCCTGCGAAGTACCGGTCAGAGCAACCGCGCGAATGCGCTTATCATTTGAAATATAGTAAGCAAGCTGCCCGTCGTCGGTAATGCTGGCCTTGTGGGTAATACCTTTATTGGACAATGCCCTAAAATTCGCCAACTGTGGCGTGGTTTGGTACAGGGTGGAGTTATTGACTCCGTAGACCAAGATACCATCATTACCCGTATTGACCGGTATTTCCTGCGACTGAGGAGGCTGCCCCGTTTGCCCTTCCATGATCCCTACCTGATCAAAAGCCTGTTTGACTGAGGTGATCTCGGTACTATTGGCTCCGAACAAATCTGTGGAAGCCTGAATGATAGCCAACCGCAAGTCCAGGAACTGAGAGCGGCGGGTCAGGTAGGTAGTAAGCGCCCGGTAGTACACCTTTTCGGCTTTTTCTTTACCGACTTTGATGGCAAATAGATAAAAGGCGTGGTTGGGAATTCCGCTGTTACTATGCACTCCTCCGTTATCCTCCTTGGTAGTAATGTACTGAGCCATGGTTTTGGGCTGATAGCCATTCCCTCCCGCACCTTCTTGGTTTGGATTCGCCATACTACGTAACGCTCCCGTTGGGTAGAAACGGGTACTGACCACATCCTCTCCCAAGGTCCAGTCGTCCCGATCGATCAGGACCCCAAATACATCCGCCATGGACTCATTGATCGCTCCGGACTGTCCCTGGTATTCTAGTCGGGCGGTATTTTCTATGACTCCGTGGGTCATTTCATGCCCCGCTACATCAAGGGAAGCAGCGAGGGGCCGAAAGGCATCCCGTCCGTTGCCGTAGCCCATATACTCACCGTTCCAGAAGGCATTATCGAGTCCGCCACCATCTTCGTCGGCTACGTTGATCAACGAAATAATAGTACCTCCCTTTCCATTTAAAGAGTTGCGGTTGAAAGTTTTGAGAAAGTATTCAAACGAAATACCCGCGTTGGTGTGAGCTGATACCGCGGTAGCGTTCCAATTAGCAGCATTGGTACTCGTGACATGCTTCACTTTCATGTTTTTGCCTTCCGTATTTCCGGCATCAATGGTCCAGATGGCCCCCATTGGGTTATCTGGTAACTGGGATTTGCCCTGGTTAAACATGGATTTGGTGGCGTCAATCATGAATAGATTATTCCCCACCTGATACGAACCAAAGGTCCGCTCCAAACCATTAAGATCCCGGCTACGAGCCGTTACCGGACCATCCAGCCCACAGGTATGATTAAACGAGTGAAGTACCTCTCCCGACTGGGCATCCACAAAGTACTCCCAACGCTCCATCAGGTTTGGTCGAAGGGTTAAGTGCCAGGTCAGGCGAGGATCTTCCGGGTTTTGCGAAGGATGGTAGATAACCAACTCCTGTAACGTGCGGGTGAACTGATTGGTGAACGGATCTGCGAAGGGACGGATAATTGCTTTTTTACCCACGTCAGTCATGGCCATTTTTTCGGCCAAAGATCTATTAATGGCAGGAGCTACATTAGTGATTCTGGGTGATGGAAAACTGCGCCCGTTGAGGATACGAAGCGTATCCCGAAGCGTGTGCAGGATAACTTCTCCTCCGTAGACCGGCAGCCCCAAGTGATACTGCTGCATGCGTAAGTGCGTTTGCTGCCATTGATCCGTGGTAGCCTCGGTGAGCTCAAAAGAGCCTTCGGTATTGGTGATTTGTAAGACGTTTTTTACTTTATCCAAAAACTGGTAGGCCGCAGTAGCCGCGCTTTGACGACTGTTCGGATCAACGGGTAAACCCGTGGGCCGTCGGTCTTCAATCCAGACCACGTTACCCGTGGAGTCTTTCACCACGTAAAGGCGGGGTAATGTACTCAGGTTTCGCCGTTGTTTCGTGGAAATTAGCCCTTGGGTTTTTACCTCGGGCGATGGCTTAGGTACTATCCCGTACGTAAAGGAGGGCACTACGGGCGTTGAGGGAATCTTGGACTTGGCTTGAAAGCCTGACTGAGCCAAACTCAGTTGGAATGTCAGGAACAAAGGCAGTAAGAGAATTATAAATCTTTTCATAACGAGGGGTAGACGATAGAGAAGCTGTTTAATGTTATTCTTCGGTATTGAGAATTTTTCTCAAAAAAATGATTGAGAACACCATATAATGTT
>JBDNFP010000064.1:0-15163 GCA_041689775.1 Spirosomataceae bacterium | reverse complement strand
TAGATTAGAGGGTTGTTTTGAGTTGTTTAGTCCAATCCGGGACCCGTTGATGGAGTTGTACGAAACAAAAGATCGCGTTTTGATGCCGATGAGATGTGGACGGGGCCCGCCCGGCGGATTCGCACAGAACATTGGTTGGTAATAAATACGGCTAATCGCCAGATAATTGCCTGTCACGTAGGGGACAACCGGACGCACGAAAACTCTTTGATCAAATCTCTGAATTGCTCAAAACAGATGCGGTATTTTTTACTGACTTTTGGAACGGGTACCACGTGTTGGACAGTGAAAAGCATAGGGCGTCAGGAAAAGAAAAAGGGTACACCAACCATATAGAGCGTTTCAATAATACACTAAGGCAGAGGTGCAGCAGGCTAGTCAGAAAAACGGTATCTTTTTCCAAGAAACTAGACAATCATATCGGAGCTATCAACTATTTTATTTGTCACTATAACAAACATTTAGCATTACTTATTTAACAGCACCCATGCACAAAAATAGTACTTTGTTTCTTTGAGCTGATAGAGAAATAGCGAATAGTATTCTGCCGCTAACCTCAGTCGTGCCCAATTTTTTTGTTAGAACCCACTCTGATCGTAGAAAGAGCGGCGGCGACTGAGTTTTAGATCTTGCAGGATGGTAGACTTCGCTTTGAGGGTAAAGGAATAGTTGCTGGCGCGGAAAGCACTTCCGGCGAAGGGCGTCCAGTTAAACGACATATCCCAGCAGTGCAAATCGCGGTAAAGCGAAACGGTCGTAATTGAGGGGCTCAGGGCTACAAAGTCAAAACCGGTGTTCAGGCTTATTTTCCATTTGGGGGTCAGGCTAAGATCACCGGTTGCATTTACCGTCTGAATCAGGCTGGCCTTTTGCAAACCAAAGCGGCTCAGACCAAAGTTATAATTAAGGGATACGTTCCAGGGAATTGTGAAATCAACGTAGAGATCGGGGTTCCGGTCTATGAAGTTGAGCTGCTCCTGCGTTGCCAGCGTATTTTGTTTAGGTTGCTCCGTTTTTTTCTTCGGGTTAAGACTCGTACTGAGGGCAATGTTCATATTCTGCAAACGAACCAGCCCCTGCCCACGGCTAATGGCAAACTCGTTGATCTTGATTCCTGCCTTATTAAAAGTACTTCTGGGGTCGGCTATGTAGGCGTAAGGGTCAAGCGTCATGTTAAAGTTCATGTTGAGATTCTGACCCAGACGAGCGTTGGCATTGACGGACAGGTTCGAGAAGTTCAACGAGTCAGCCATCATATTGTAGCTTCCGTTAAAACTAAGGTTATCGAGCAGAGATACTTTCTCAAACTGTTTGTCAGCCGTATCGCTCTTTGAGCGCAGTTTCATTTCGAAGGAGTTGTTGAGGCTATACGAAATTACTCCGGAAGCGCGACCGTTGTTATTCGTCAAGCTATTGCCAATGCCCCGGTATTTGGAAAGAAGGCGGGTGGTGCCAAGATCATCAATTTGTACCTTTTGGTAGAACCCAAAGTTATCGCCGGAGAAATCAGGAGTATAGCTAAACGACACCGCCGGAATAACGGTGTGCCGAATGGCTTCCAGACGTTTTCCGCCGACGAAAAAGGTACCATAAAAACGGGTGTTCAGCCCGGCACCAAAGGAGTAACTATACTCACTACCTGCCTGATTAATCGTATCAATACGGACTGTGTTTTTACCTTGATACGAATAGTTGTAACTTTTTGTAAAGACTTCTCCTTGCAATGAAAGGCTAGGGGTGAAGTTGACGAAGCGCAAAAGCTTAAAGTTTGGTAGCGAAATAGGCAGGGAATACCGGCCCGTAAACTGGGCGTCACGCAACATCTCGGGTAGGTTATTAAAATCGAACGGAACTACTTTCTCCCGGTTGAGGCGGCTTATATCGATGCTGTTGCCGATAAAGAAGCCCAAACGTGTGTAAGAAGTATCAATGGCCGTGAGAGCGTTATCAACACTATAATCCCCGTTGAAATCTAGTCCTAAACGAAAACTCTCGTACCAGCGGCCACGACCGCCATTGAGGGCGAAAGGAGCGATCTGATTAATACCAAAGTTAAACTGGGTTGATAGGTTGGTTTTCCCATCTTTACGGCGCCCCGTGGCGGGGTCAATCTGGCCGAAGTTCTGGTTAATCCGCATACTGGCACCGGCGCGGGCGTATTGTCCGAAAGTACGGTTATACTGCACCGACGAACTCGCTACGTTGGAGATATACCGTTGGTTGTCCTGGGCGTTAAACTGGTTAAAACTGTTGCTGGTAACGTTGACGTTGGCCGAAAACGTTGAGCTTCCCCGTGGCACGGGCGAGTGCGACCAGATAATACTAAAATCGTTTCTACCGGGCCGGTTTAGGAGCTTATCTATTTCATCGCCGGAGCGGTTGCGGTTGAAGCGCAAGGCAAGGTTGCCGTTGTAACGATACCGCTTGGCGTAGACAGAACTGGCACCCAACCCCCAGCTACCCGTTGAGTAAATCTGCCCGGTGACGGTGGCGTTGAAATTCTCACTGACAGCAAAGTAGTAGCCTCCGTCGCGTAGAAAAAAACCACGACCATTAGGTTCTTCACCGTAGGTTGGGAACAGTATACCGGATGTTCCACTCTCTTTAGTCTTCGGGAAGGGGAAGAACCCGAAGGGCAGTCCTAAAGGAAGTGGTACGTCGGCAATGACGAGATTAAAAGGACCCGAAACTACCTGTTTGTTGTCAATAAGTTTTATCTTAGGTGCATTGATGTAGAAGTGAGGGTCCGTGAGCGTACAGGTTGTATAGATAGCACCCCGAATATATAAGTTGCCTTCGTCGTCTTTCTTTACTTTATCACCCCGGATGTTACCATCACCCTGCTGCGTAATAACTCCCCGGATAAAACCCTTTTTGGTCTTATAATTGTAGCGAAGTTCCCGGGTATTATAGCTTTCGGGCCCATCCTGAAAAATAGGCTCTCCTATGGTCTTTTTGGTGGTAGAGTCGTAGGTTCCTTTGGCAAATAGTTCATTGGTGGTCCAGTCGATCCGGATGTAGTCAGCTTTCAACTGTATGGTACCGTATTTCACTTCGGCTTGGCCGTAAAGGTGTACTTGCCTACCATCTACGTCCATAATGGTAGAATCCTCCGCGGTGTACTCGACGGTTGATTGAAGATCACTCTGCCGGGCAAGGGAGTCCCGCCTAATGGAGTCAAGGTCCATGCCCGGCGCAACCATTCTGACGCCGTTACGAAGTTGTGTGGTATCGGAAAGAGCGGTGGTGTCCGCCGCAGACGTAGAGGGCATACTAGTGCTACTGTCCGGCGCTGTTGCACCGGGCACTGGGATGCCACTCTTTACTTTTTTGCCAAACAGGCCACTAGGGCGGCCCGATTGTTGCTTGTTAAATACACACCCGGTGAACGTAAATGCCCACAAAACCAGGCATATACTAAACCACTTATTTTTCAGTTGTAACAAATAGAATACTTTTGCAATATTAATATGTCAAAATTAGTGGACAAATCACTAAGGAGTAACGCACGAACCCAAAAATAATGTTAAAAGTTCTTAAAATCGTAGGTGCAGCAGGTTGTTTATTACTAGGCGTGGCATTTGCTTTTCAGGAAGGGCCTGTATATGAGAACGATCCGCGCAAAATTGACGTAGTGGTCATAGATCCTGGCCACGGAGGACATGATACAGGTACCCGCGGTAAAATAAGTCGTGAATCTCGCACAACACTCAAAATAGCACTGGCACTGGGCCGGAAGATCAAGGCAGAGATGCCCGAGGTGAGGGTATTGTACACCCGTACGTCGGACGTTTTTATCGAATTAGATGAGCGGTCGGCTTATGCCAATCGTAATCAGGCGGATCTTTTTGTCTCGATTCATTGCAATGCCAGCCCTAATTCAAGAAGTGCTTTGGGTACTGAAACGTACGTTATGGGGTTGCACAAAACCGAAGGAAACCTGGAAGTAGCGAAGCGGGAAAACTCGGTGATTCTACAAGAAAAAGACTATAAACAGAAATACAAAGAGTTTGATCCAACATCACCGCTTGCGCACATCATGCTAGCTAATTATCAAAGTGCCTTTCTATCGAGTAGTCTACGTTTTGCCAGTCATGTGGAAGATCAGTTTCAAAGCTTGTCACAGCGGCGTAGCCGTGGGGTAAAGCAGGCTGGATTCATTGTACTTTGGCGTACTACCATGCCTAGTGTATTGGTAGAAACAGGGTTTTTGAGTAATCCTACCGAAGAGGCATATCTCAACTCCCAAGACGGTCAGGACGATGTGGCGGAGGCTATTTATGGTGCATTTAAGCAATATCGCAAAGAGATGGAACGATAATAGTAGTATTTTCGTAGCGAAAATAAACGATTTTATCACCAGTTCTGAAATTCATGAAAGTATCAAGAGAGCTAAAAGTAGGAGTACTGTCGGTTGTAACGATAGGGATGCTTTACTTTGGCTTTAATTTCCTCAAAGGGTCCGAACTCTTTTCCCGTTCATACAAGTATCACATTATTTATGATAACATTGATGGTTTGACCCCTTCAAACCCCATTCTACTCAACGGGCTTTCGGTAGGACGAGTGCAGGCGATCAAGATTTTGCAGGACAGAAATAATAAACTTTTGGTAATAATTGAGGTCCGGAAAAGCATTGTTGTGCGGGAAGGCAGCCAAGCTGTTTTGGCGGATGGCGGCCTGCTTGGTGGTAAAGTTATTCGTCTTGGTATAAGCGCAACTGGTAAAGAACTACAAGATGGAGATACGCTGGTAGGTCTCAAAGAGGCGGGTATTTCGGCGCTATTGCAAGAAAAAGCGTTACCCGTAATGACCCATGCGGATTCGCTGGTGAGAAATCTTAACGCTGTAACCAAAGGGTTTAAGGAAACCGGGGCTATTCTCAATCAGGTACTTCGCAATTATGATCAGACGGGATTGGTACTACGAGGTACTTTGCAAGACAACCAAAAAAATTTATCAGTTCTGACGGCCAATCTCAGTCAGCTATCGGCATCTCTGGTACAAACTGAAAAAGAAATTACGCCCATTCTGGGGAAGGCAGGTACCTTTGCCGACTCGCTGAATGCTTTACGTTTGGGCGAGACCGTGGCTAGTGCGAACCAGATGGTGGCGCAAATGCAGCAGCTTCTCGGGGCAGTAAAAGCCGGACAAGGCACCGCTGGTAAGCTGCTGACCGACGATAAAATGTACAATAATCTCAATTATACCTTGATTAGCTTGAACCAATTGCTGGCTAATCTTAGAGAAAATCCAAAGCGCTACGTGAACGTATCTATTTTCGGAAAGAAAGACAAAGGGCCTACCGAGTCGCCGATTGATACGACGCTGGAATTCAAAAATTCACAAGCTACCCCAAAAATCCAAAACTAGGTATATCTTAAAGTACATAGGGATACTGATTCGGCGTTATTGATGTACGCCCATTTTGAAGTCGTTTGCTTACGGGCAGGCGACTTTTTATTTTTGGTAAAATAAAGTTTCGACTTCCAAATTATACTTCATCACTATGACAAATTCTGAATCATTAAACGGACTCCTCCACGAGCTAAACGAGCGCTTTGCTACAGTAAAGCTGGGTGGAGGAGTAAAAAAAATTGCCAGCCAACACAAAAAAGGAAAGCTCACCGCCCGCGAGCGTATAGACTACCTCATCGACCAGGACTCCTATTTTCTGGAAGTAGGGGCATTTACCGGCGATGGTATGTACCAAGAGGAGGGCGGCTGCCCTTCGGGTGGCGTAGTAGTAGGTATTGGCTACGTAGCGGGCCGTGAGTGCGTGGTGGTAGCCAACGATGCCACCGTTAAAGCCGGAGCATGGTTTCCAATCACAGCGAAGAAGAACCTAAGGGCGCAGGAAATAGCCATGGAAAACCACCTGCCGATTATTTACCTAGTCGATAGCGCGGGTGTATTTCTGCCGATGCAAGCCGAGGTATTTGCGGATAAAGAACATTTTGGACGAATATTTCGCAATAATGCTCATATGTCAGCCCAGGGTATCCCGCAGATTGCGGCCATCATGGGGAGCTGTGTGGCCGGAGGGGCCTACCTGCCCATCATGTCAGACGAAGCCATGATTGTAGAAGGTACCGGGTCAGTATTTCTGGCTGGGCCCTACCTCGTAAAATCATCAATCGGTGAAAACGTAGATGCTGAGACCTTGGGTGGTGCCACGATGCACTGCGAAATTTCTGGCGTTACCGACAACAAGTACCCCGACGATAAAAGTTGCCTCGACGCAATTCGGAAGGCTATGGGTATGCTCGGCGCTCCCGAGAGCGCCGGGTTTAGCCGAAATGAACCGGTAGTGCCCAAGCGTCAGCCCGATGAGTTGTTTGATATTTTGCCTACGGATCGCTTCAAGCCTTACGATATGTTGGAGCTTTTGGAGTGTATTGTTGATAATTCAGAACTAGACGAATACAAACCCGACTACGGCAAAACGCTCATTTGTACCTACGCTCGTATTGACGGCTGGGCGGTAGGTATCGTGGCCAATCAGCGCAAGGTGGTTAAGTCGGGTAAGGGAGAAATGCAGATGGGCGGAGTGATCTACGGAGAATCTGCCGACAAAGCCGCCCGCTTTATCATGAATTGCAATCAAAAGAAAATACCGCTGGTGTTTTTCCACGATGTAACGGGCTTTATGGTAGGTAGCCGGGCCGAGCAAGGGGGTATCATTAAAGACGGTGCCAAGATGGTGAATGCCGTGGCCAACTCGGTGGTGCCCAAGTTTACGTTTATTGTGGGTAATTCCTACGGCGCGGGCAACTACGCCATGTGCGGTAAGGCTTACGACCCTCGCTTGATCTATGCCTGGCCTACGGCCCAAATGGCGGTCATGAGTGGCGCGGCGGCAGCCAAAACGCTGGTACAGATCGAATCCGCCTCGCTGAAAGCGAAAGGAAAGGAGATTACACCAGAGGCCGAAAATGAGATGCTAAAAGAAATTACCGATCGCTACAACGAACAGTTGTCGCCCTACTACGCTGCCTCTCGCCTGTGGGTAGATGGTATCATTGACCCCCGCGAAACCCGACAGATTATTTCCATGGGAATCGAAGCCGCCAATCAGGCGCCGATTACGCAGCGGTTTAATGTGGGGGCTATTCAAGTATGAGGTTGGTTGTCAGGTTGTTGTATGTCGAGTTTTAGCTTATTATCCGTGCTATGGTTTTGAACCGTGGCACGGCTTCAGATAGCGGATTCATCTTGAACTCAATTATTTCTTAGAGCGGTCACTTACGGTGTTGGTGATGCTATAATTGCTTTTGGTAATAATTGTAGCAATTCCCCCAGTATATGAGTAGGACAATTCGGATATGGTAGTCAGCTCTGCTTTAAGAATCAAAAACGTGGTTTTGTCCACGAATAAGTCTCCCTCATAGCGGCTGCCTTTCTCCGTTAGCATTGCTTGTGCCGAACCGACACCCGCAATATTGAGGGGAGTTGTTACGCCTTTGAAATGAACAACAATAACCTCTGCCTCCACCTTAGTAATGTTGAATTCATGATGATATTTTTCTTCCTCCGTACTCAGAGTATCAGTCCAGAAATAATTTATTGATGGATTTATTCCTATCAATTGAGGGAAAAAGATTTGGGATTGCCATAATGCCGATGTATAAAACACTGGGACTTTACCACGCCAGAATTTTGCAAATTCTTTAGTAATTTCTCCTTTGGTGATATCATTGCCCTGGGCATCGTATTCCAATCGGATTGGTTTTTTTACAAAAGAATCATAGTTAGACCCAATGGCATTAGCCAACTGGTCTCTTTCAAATATGTTATCCGATTTTCGTTAGCTCGGCACAGGCCGCCCTGCTCTTTCCCAGCTGTGGTAGGGCTTGGCAAACCGGAACGCCGGCCGATAACAGTCCACTTCGAGCTCTTCCGAGACTTTCTTGTGGTAGGCAAACTCCTTTCGGCACGGGCTGCCCCGCATTTTCGGTGGTGACTGAATGAAGGAGTTCCTTCCAGCCCAAGAGCAGCTCAACGGCTTTAGCCTGCACTACGGCGGCCTCCTTGCTCTCCACGTAGCCCATTTTCAGCATCCCCGTGGCCCGGTCGTTGATCGTCAGCAGGGCACCCTTATGATTCTTGCCGATCACCAGATCCATCTCCACATCGCCCACCCGTTGCTTCTGTTCGACGATCCCGGGGCGCTGACGTTTCAATGTCGGGGCTATTCAGGTGTAGCAATCCATGGCATAGTTCAAAACCGTGGGAGGGTTCATGCCTATTTTTTAGAGAGGTCGCTAAGGGTATTCTCCACACTGTACTCTTGCTTACTTATTACCGAAACAATTCCACCTCGGGTTCCAATTGCTAATTCTGAAATACTGGTATAGTGTGCCGCCAGGATCAAGAAATTGTTTTTATCCACGATCAGATCTCCTTCGTATTGATCGCCCTTCTCGCCTGCTGCTTGAGGTGCAGAACCCGAATTTGCCCCTTTCAAAGGAGTGCTTGTCCCTTTGAAATGAACCGTTACCCGATCATTCTCAATCGTTGTGATCGTGTACTCTATAGCATAGGATATCTGCGCGGTAGAACCATGATCTTTCCAGGAGGTATTGGGTGCAGGATTGACCTTTTGCAACTCGGGGAATAGCACCCACGACTGCCAAAGCTCAGGAGTGAAGAAAATAGGAATATGTCCTTTCCAAAACTCATCAAAGGCTTTATTTACATCTCCCTTTGATATTTTGCCTTGTGTAGTGTACTCCAGACGGACGGGTTTTCTTACTAAAGGGTCATACCGCCTACTGACGGCATCCGCCATCGGATCTCTTTCAAAGACATTATCGGAATCGTAGGAGCTTTTTCGGCCGTCGCTGTCTATGAGAACTTCTATTTTCAAAGCTTCAAGAGTTACCTTCCAGCCTCTTCTTCCGTTGGCCATGACAATTACTTCCCGAACCCGACGGTCCTGCTTGGTAGTTTTGGATACAGTAGTCAGAATACCTCCTGATTTAGACTGATTATGTTCGTCGCCTACCCCCGTAATGCCCGATGAATTTATGACTGTCGTAATTTCCCTTCCCTCAAACAGTTCTAGTAAGCTCTTGCTTTGGGGAAACCCTTTTTGTGTGACTAAGAAATACAAGAGGCAGACCAAGGTAACTCTTACAAGAAAATAAAGCTTTTTTGAAGGTTTCATTTGAAGTATAACTTATTGATTTGTAACGTGCTATTCTTAGAGCCAACTCATTCAGATATTGTCAAAAAAGTCATCAATATCTCTTGCAAATCTGAAAAAAAACCCCACTGTTGCAATCTATTCTAAACTTTCTTTTTTAACTTAACTTTTATAATCTTATGAAAAAGCTATGTATGCTCGTATTGTGCTTATTTGGGTTGTCGGTTGGGTATGCCAAAACAAAAACGGCGTCTTCATCTGAGTCGTCAAAAGGAGCCCTCCATAAAGGAGCTGCTTTTAAGCAAAAAGTCCAGGTAGGCGAATATCTGTGTGGTCTTGACTTTCATTACGTTAGCAGTTCTTGGCTGGTAGAAGAGAGGATTTATTGTGATTCTAATACAGGAAATGAGATCAGAAGTGACCTGAAAGTGGTCGATTTGAGATAGTAGTAAAGTAGCTGAAACCCAATAATAAAGTATATTTTGTTGAATGGACTAACTAAGTTACTATTAATAACCTTTACCTTACTATTAACCTTGCCAGATGTCTGCGCACAGATTTCTGGTAAGGTTATTTTTTGTCTTAGCTTCCAACCACAAAACACCGAGGCTATAGCCACACTAACCTGGCAAGGCCAATTTTCAAACTTCCCTGCCAAAGACACCTGTATTTCCTTGAAACTCTCCCCATCTGCCTATGGTACAATAACGATCGAGGTAGCGGGATACCAGACCTTCCAACGCACATTCCGAATCGACAGCTTAGGGCAGAAGACGAGCCTAGCTATTGCGATTAAAGAAAAGGTCATTGAGCTCAAAGAGGTTAAAATAAAACCCAATGAACCCTTTCGCTACAAGGGCGATACGCTCGTCATAAGAACTGACAGCATCCAGACCCGCCCCTTTGCCCCGGCCAGCCAATTGCTGGAAAGAGTGCCGGGCGTCATGGTTGGGGACAATGGGCAGGTAACGGTAATGGGCAAAAATGTGGAAAAAATAACCGTCGATGGCAAGCCTATTTTTGGTGGCAACCCAAAAGCCACTTTGGAGGTATTGCGCTCGGAAATGGTGCAGCAACTCGAAGTGACCGACAACGCGGGGCAGTCGAGCGTGAACATGAACATCAAGCTCAAAGCTGACAAAAAGCAAGGACAATACGGCAGCATGGGGGTGGGCTTGGGGACATACCGCCGCTACGCGCTACCCGTCCAATACAATGTGCTGAACGGCAAGCGGTTTTTCAGCAGTTTTTTCAACGCCAACAATACCAATGAGCGGCTCCTGAGCGAACAACAAGAAACCTGGTTTATCAATAAAGCGTTGCTGGGAAGCATTGACGGGGCCTATTCTATCAGCGATTTAGCTTCGCAGGGTTCCTCGCGGCGTTTTAGCCGGGAACAATCCCAAAACCTCCCCTCCGACAACCGCAGCGAGGGCGTATCGTCTGCCACAAGCGGAGGCTTGAACTATAGCACTTCTTCCGAAAAGCAAGAGTGGATTGCTTTCGCCGTGGCCGATCATTCCCGACAATTGCTTTTAAACGACTCCCGCCAGACTATCACTTTGGGAAGCGTCGAGCAAACAATCCGGCAGTCCCGCTCCGACCAGAATGACAATACCAACATTTGGTCAGCAGTAAACGGTACCCTGCGGCCCAACGACCGGAATAGCTGGCGGCTGGGCACCCGGCTGAATTACCGGCGCATTGGTCAGCGAATCGACGACGACCAAACGATTGTAAATATGCTGGACACCGCACGACTGGTCAATACCTCCCTGGCGAGAAATGAAATCAATAACACAAATACGATCATCACCGACCAGCAAGTGGCTTGGACGCACCGCCCAGGTAAGCCCGCTCAGGTGCTCTCTGCCTATGCGAGTCACTCGCTAAGTACGTCGGGTTTTGGCCAAACCTACCAAAATCAATGGCGGGGATTAACGGGGGGACAGTTTTCTAACGATAATCTTATCGACCGAACTAACTTTTCCCAGGCGTTTAACGGACAGCTTGTCTACGCCCAACCCATTGCCCGGCGCTGGCTTGCCGAGTGGCGGGGAAACTTCGATTTGGAGCGCAACACGGTTCGACAGGAGGGCTTTCAATACGATTCAACTCGAATTGGATATGAACTCGCAAGACCCGACTTAGGCATCGGGCAGTTTACCATGAAGGATCAGCAACAAACGTACAGCTTCAATACGCTTTTCAAAGGCACAAGCCTGACCCTCAGGCTAGGGGCGGGCTTATGGGACTGGCGGGGAAGCCGTAAAACGGAGGATGGAGCAACCCAAACTTTTCACCAAGTCAGGCTGTTGCCACAGTTTTATGCGCAGTACAAAGGAAGCGGGAATGGCAAGGTTGAGTTACGCTACAATCTCATCAATAATCAGGTTCCTTACCCGAGGTTGTTTCCGGTCGTTGACAGTTCCAACGTGCAGTTAGTGAGGGCCGGAAACTCTGGCCTGCAGCCCTATCCTCTCTCCCGAGCTGAAGTACAATATTCTAATTCCACCGAGAGCGGGCATTTGTTCTCCGCTGGTCTGAAATACGAATACCAAACAAATCCCGTCTTATTTTCTAATAATTTGACCACGCAAGGCTTTATCTTTCAAACTTTCCGGCAAGGGTATCCGGCACAACAAGCAAATGTAAATCTGTTCTGGACGAAATTCACTACTAGCAAACCTTACAATGTGTTTCTCTTTGCCTACCTAGGGTGGCAGCAAAACAATATTATTTCCAATCAGAATCGTCAAGTCTTTGATAATTATTTCGCGTTCTTATCAGGAAATTTGAATTGGAAAATCTCGAAAAAGCTATCGGTGAAATCGGACTTTCGCGCCAACACCTTCCGGCAGCAATACCAGAAAGCCGCCAATAGTTTTCGGGGGGATATCAAAATCAAGGCCGAGTATAATTGGTCGGAAAACACATTCTTGGAAGTCCAGAATACTGCCTATCTGAGCTTCAATGCTACTACTCCACCCGTAAGCTACCATATTTTGAATCTCACGGCCTACCACTATTTTCTAGCCTCTAAAAGACTCAGGGCTTCGCTTACTGCCCATAATTTATTGAACGTAGAGAACGACTTTACTAACTATATCGCTACCAACACCCGTAGCGAGCAGTTCGTAAACCGGATGCCGAGGTACGTCATGCTGAGTTTGACATTTTATGCAGATAAATGGAAAAAGGGGGCTTCGCCTGACCAATGATAAAAGGTATATTCGTTTTTCAACCGAAATTTGATATCTTCCACCTCATCTAAAATTCGTTTTGCAACAAACCTAAAAAACGATGTCAGAAAAAATAGCATTTATGGGCTTGGGGAGCTTGGGCACTCCCATTGCGGCTAACCTTATTCAAGATGGCCATGAAGTAACGGTTTGGAACCGTACGGCTGGCAAAGCCCAGTCATTAATCGAGCTCGGAGCTAGGGAAGCTGAAAGCGCAGAGCAGGCCGTTTCGCCCGGTGGTGTTATTGTAACAGTACTAGCTGATGATGCTGCTTTGGAAGCCACCGTGACTGAGGAAGTAGTAAAAAAGCTTGGCGCCGCCGGACTCCATATTTCAATGAGTACCATTTCTCCCGCCACGGCAAGACGGCAGGCTGAGATGCACGCTGCGCACGGCGTAGCCTATGTTTCAGCCCCGATTTTTGCCCGTCCGGATGCTGTTACTGCCCGGATCGGTAATCTTTGTGTATCGGGCGAAGCAAGTGCCAAAGAGCGGGCCAAAAGCATTATAGCGCCTTCGGTTAAAGGTTACTTTGACTTCGGTGATGAGGTAAGTGCGGCTAATGTGGTGAAACTGGCCGGTAACTTCATGATTGCGGCTAGTATGGAAATGATGGCGGAGGCATTCACGATGGGTGAAAAGAATGGCGTGCCCCGGCAAGCCATGTACGACATGTTTACCCAAACCCTTTTTGCAACGCCGATTTTTCAGGGGTACGGCCAGATGATTTCTAAAAACACGTACGAACCAGTAGGCTTCAAGCTCCCGCTGGGATTGAAAGATCTTAATTTGGTACTCGAAGCGTCCTCGGCCGTGCAGGCGCCTATGCCACTTGCTAGTATGCTCCGTGACCGCCTGTTGTCGGCCATTGCCAAAGGGCGGGAAAATCTCGACTGGACGGCCCTGGCGCAGGGAGCATCGGATGATGCGGGGTTGTGAGTATACCAGCCGTTCCGGCAACAAGGTTTTTCTGACCGTACACTCATTTTTCAGTTCTTTTGTCGCTGATTATCAGTAGTTTTCTTTTTTTGATTAAGGTAAAGTCAAATCCAATGAGAAAAAGACAAATCCAATGAGAAAAAGATACGAAAGAAATATAAAGATACACTGTACGCTGTGGGGTGCTATTGCAGTGGGAATTGCAATTTATCTATTCATTGGGCATCGGGAATTTTTGGCCCGCTCTATCGTGGCCGACGGTGTGGTAAGCGAACTGGAATCCAGCTATTCATCCAAAGGTGAGAGAACGTATATCCGGTAGTCGAATACAAGGATGCCGCCGGACAGGACCAGTTTTTCAGGTCTCAAGTCGGTTCCAGTCCGGCTTCCTATGACGTAGGCGAACCCGTAAAAGTGCGCTACGAACCGGGGAAACCTTCTTCGGCCGTTATCGAAGGTTTCATGGAGATGTGGGGACTATTCACCATCGTCGGAGGCTTTGGGCTACTTTTTCTGTCAATAGGAATTGGTAACATCTACTTAGCCATTAATTTGGAACGACTCCGCAAAGAATTACCCAAAACGGGTAGAATGGTGGAGTTGCCGGGCCGGGCTGAAATAGCTATAATCCAATCCAATGGCTCACAAACCGAGTTCTGTGTCAGGGCTGAATGGCTTAATCCAGAAGATCGAAAAACATACTTTTTTAATAGCGAAAAGTTCTACTTTGACCCCACTCCCTTTCTGAACAACCGCTTAGTTCACGTATGGATTGATCCCCAAAGCCCCAAAAAGAGGTACTACGTGGATGTTTCGTTTCTACCGATGGAAGCTTGAATGGAGAATTGTTGATGTGTAGAGGAGCTAATATTTCTGTTGGGTCCAAGTGCTTTGAAACAGTTGTGTAAAGAGGTTCAATCTGTAAATTATACACAAGACTCATTCTTTCCTGAATTTTAATAGCGACCCGTCAGGTTTGCAAAACCTGACGGGTACCAAGATAGCTAATCCCTCACCTCCCACACATTACTTCCCGATCCCACGGATTCTATTTTCCAGAAAGCTCCATCAACGGTAGCCTTAATGGCCTTTCCATCCTGATATACGACACCTTTTGCATTCTTGCGGGGCAGGTAAACTGTGCCCGTGGTATTGGCGGGTAGTGTGGTGCTAAGCTGGAAACGCCTCGGAGTGTTTTCAAAACTAACTTTTACAACCCCGCGTAGCGTGGTATAGTCCAGCGTGGCCTGCCGGAGGGTGTCGGGCTGAGGCTTGATCTGAATGGTGCCAAAGGCAGGTGTGATTGGCTCCACACCCATCAATTTACGAACGATCAGATTGGCCGGGGCCGCCCCCCAGGCGTGGTTCCAATCCTGATTGGACTTGAAGCGCGTATCCCAGGCTTCTGTGGTAATGGTAGAGCCGGTCCGGATCATGTTGTACCAGCTACGTAGTCCGGTATCGGTCAGGAGCGAGAGGGCGTATTTGGTCTCATTGGCGTTATAGAGCGCATCTAGCAAAAACTGCGATCCGTACACACTCGCAGCCATGCCTTTGGCCTGAATATGGGCCAGTACCCGCGCGTGGTTTTTCTCAGGTACCATACCAAAAGCCAGCGCAAACATATTGGCGTGCAGGGACGAGTGGTCGGTACCTTCGCCATCGCGTACTAAACCCGTTTTAGAATCAATGAACGTACTCTGAAAAGCGATCTTGACCTGCTGAGCCCGTTTTTGGTAAAAAATGACATCGTCCTGCTTTCCTAATTTACTAGCAATGCGTTCCATTGCTAGTAGTGCCTCGTGGTGAAAAGCATTTACAATGGCGTTGTAT
>JBDNFP010000063.1:0-29384 GCA_041689775.1 Spirosomataceae bacterium | reverse complement strand
TTAGTGTGCATATGTTGCCCAAGCCAATTTGGTTATGGTATTTGCACGATTCATTGGTGCAGTATTGTAGCAGTTTGTATTTGTCAAAGTCAAGATCCATGGCACAAAGTTACGAATCATAAATTATATACCCAGTACCAGTATTCGGATACCGCGATTTTCTATGAAGTAAAAAGGATACCTTTTAGTTTGATCAATTTGTTTTAGCCTTATCTGCGCCGGGCTGCTTGGTACTAGGTCAACTTTATTACCCGAAAATGAGTTAAAGAAAACAAAAGCCGTTGTAAAATTAACCGCCAAAGCATTGAATAATCTATTCCCCGTATTTCTCAAACTTGAAAACGACGACCTCCATTTGCTGATCGTAGGAGGAGGGTACGTTGGTCTTGAAAAAATTGAAGCCGTACTCAATAATTCTCCCGGAGCTACCATAACATTAGTTTCTCCGGAAATCCGGAATGAGATTACAGCAATTGCCGCCGAAAAGCCTAAGGTCACCCTGATTACCCGGAAGTTTGAAGATGCCGATCTCGATGAAAAAGATGTGATAATCGTGGCTACCAATAACAAAGAGGAGAATAAACGGATCAAGCGGGTAGCTCGTGCACGACACCTACTCTGTAACGTGGCCGATACCCCTGACTATTGTGATTTTTACCTTTCATCAGTTGTAAAAAAGGGGAATTTAAAAGTAGCTATCTCGACCAACGGAATGTCGCCAACCTTAGCTAAACGTTTGCGCGAGGTACTCACGGAGGCTCTTCCTGACGACCTCGAAACGGCAATGGACCAACTGAAAGCGGTACGGGATACGCTCCGGGGAGATTTTGCCTATAAAGTGGAAGAACTCAATCGTATTACGGAAGTGTTGGTAAAAAGTAAAGTGGAAGTAAAGCAGGGCACGAAACAAGAATTATCGTAAGCACAAGATCTATACCGATTCATACTTCCTGATGTCATGAAAAATAACGCAATACTTCACGGGTTAATACTCAGCGGTGGCGAAAGTCGGCGCATGGGTCGTGATAAGGGCTTGATCCAAACGGAGTCGGTAGCGTGGGTCAATCGCGCCGGGGAGCTGCTGAGGAATATTGGCCTTCCCGTCAGTATTATGATCCGGGAGCAGCAGCGGGCAGCTTACAGTACTGAGGTATACCCAGTCTTTGAATTATTAGAGGATCAGGATTTGGTCGTAGGTGGACCACTGAAAGGCTTGCTGAGTTTTCACCACTACTATCCCGATAAAGATGTATTGGTACTTCCCTGCGATATGCCTCATATCACGGAGAGTACCCTTCGTGATCTTATTGGATTTTACCAAAATCATTCTGACCATGATGCTTGGGTCTTTGAAGAGGGGAATCTAATTCAACCCTTCCCCGGTATTTACGCAGCTTCCTACCTTTTCAAGGTTGATAAACAGTTGCGGTTAGAAGCGACGCCTCGCCTTTGCCTGATGGATGTTATGAAGGGAGGGCGAACCGCCACGTACAGACCTAAGACTATTACCACCAAGGTATTTTTGAACGCCAACTATCCGGAAGATGTGCAGTAAGTTGATTGCTGATTATACTACACCAAACTCCACTAATGCCTTTGGGAAATTTTCTCCTTCGTGCCCCGATCGGCTGAGCTTCACGAGTGCGAAGCGTTGAAGTAGATTAAGGCTACTCCATTGTGGTTGCGTTAATGGTGCACAATCCCATTCCTGCGCTTTTTGTTGTATTTCGGTGGGGACATCGTTCAGGTTCTCCCAGCTGGGGTCAATTTTCCCTAAATCTTTAATATTTTTCTGACTGCGCTTCCAGACTATTTCGTCCAGCTTAGCCTGATACAACACTATTTCCCGAGGAGATTCACAGGCTAGTTCAGCCAGTAATTCTTTTTCTTCCGGATGTAGTTTATTCCATTCGGGCAACTGTAGTTTTTTATCGCAGGTGTCTAACTTGTAGCGTACAATCATGGGGATACAGCGTAAGGTATCTACAAAATCATTTTCAAAATTAAAATAAACTGGCTTCACGAGTATTTTTACCTAAATGAGGAGGCTAATATACAAAAATCAACCCAATGCGATTTCCTTCCCCGTGGGACTTAATTCTGATTTGGGTACCTGACAGGCGGGAAATACATTAGTTTTTGGGAGCGCGGAAAAGGGAGTGTTGGCGGCCCAGTGTTCTATCTGAATGGTATTGGTATACTTAATACCAACTTTTTGGGTCAAAATAGATCATGATATTGTATATATTACCCTATAAAAAGCAATGAATCAACTTGATTATCAGGTCGCTACCCGCCTTACGCAGTACTACGTGTTGGCACTTGCGATGGTAGCTATTCTGACGCTCAGTGGATTATGGTTTGTTAAAAAGACAATCAGAGGGCTACATGATGACGGTCGGGTGGTAAATGTGGCCGGACGGCAACGTATGCTTAGCCAGCAACTTACCAAACTGGCACTACTCAGGACGCAGGAAATTGTTCATACGGATCAAACAGATTTAGAAAACCTGACGGATCTTTGGTTTAACAGCCACGAAGATCTCCGAGCTTGGCTGTTAAGAATGGAAAAAGAGTACGTTGTTCCGAAGAGCGCAAGGTTAGACAGTATGTTCGCCGATTTACAACCCATTTTTGAATCAATGCACACGGGTTTTCGGTTAATTGACTCCCCGGTCCGGTCTCTATGAATAATCAGAAACAGGCGGCGCTGCTTGTAATTCTCGACAAAGAGCCCTCCTTTTTGAGGCAAATGGACGCCATTGTTTTTCGGTTTTATGCCGAGAGTTTACAACGGGTACAGTACCTCGAATGTATTGAATGGATACTTACCTTGGCTACCTTAGTGGTGTTAATTCTGGAAGGTGTTTTTGTTTTCAGGCCCGTGGTTAATTATACAAAACAAGTTATCAGAATGCTTTCTGAATCAGAAGGTCAGTTAAAAATAACCAATGAAAAACTGGCTGACGCTAACCGGAAGCTGGTTATGACTCAGAAGAAGCTACTAAAAACCAACGAGGAGAAGTATCAATTACAGTTGGCGGAAGAGATAGTAAGAACGGCGGCCCTGTTGGAAGGGCAGGAAGAGGAAAGAAAACGTTTTGCCAGGGAACTGCACGACGGTATCGGGCAGATGCTTACTGGGCTGAAACTCCACGTTGAAAAGCTGAGGCAGGTACCTTTTGAAAACGATAAACAAAGACAAAGGGTAGAACAATTACGGAGTTTATTGCAGGACACTATCCAGAATACGCGGCAGGTAGCCTATAATCTGATGCCCTCGGTTCTGAGTGATTTTGGACTGGAAGCGGCGCTTAAATTAATGGTAGAGCAGACGGTAAGTTCTTCTGGAATGAGCATTGAATGTAGAGGAGCAGGGGCGATGGTGCGTCTGACTACCGTTCAGGAAATTGGACTGTACCGGATCGCCCAAGAGGCCTTGAACAACGCAGTAAAGCATTCGGAGGCCACTGATATTAAGGTAATTATGCAGCTAAACTCCTCGGGAATTATACTGATTGTGATGGATGATGGAAAGGGTTTTGATAGAAGAAAAATGAATAAAAGGAGCGATCATTCCCAAATTCATCATGGCCTTGAAAATATAAGAACCAGAGTAAGATTACTCAATGGAACCCTTGAAATTGCCTCCAAAGTAAACAAAGGAACAAAAATAGAAGTTAAATTACTTATATAACTCATTCTATGCCAGTCGATATACCAATACGAATCTTAATTGTGGATGACCATTCTGTTGTCAGGAAAGGACTCCTCAACCTATTAGAGGACGAGGCAGATATCGAAATTGTGGGAGAGGCTTCGGATGGCGACGATGCCTTGGACATGATTCCCGAAACCCAACCGGATGTAATATTATTGGATATTACAATGCCCCGGATGTCTGGAATCGAGGTAACCAAAGAAGTAGCCCGGTCTTTCCCCGGGGTTCGGATTTTGGTGTTTAGTATGCACAACAATCCTGACTATATTTTGAGCGCTGTTCAGAATGGGGCTTCTGGCTATTTATTGAAAGATACTGATCAGGAAGAAATACTAAAAGCAATTCGGACTGTGCATGGTGGTGAGTTATATTATCCACCGAATGCTTCCTCCGTTATTATCAGAAATCTGATTGTACCCAGAAGTAATCTGAGAAGTGTTGATTCACAAGCAAGGGGCAGTTCATCTGCCTCCATCTGGAACAAAGTTACGACTCGCGAATATCAGATCTTGCAATGCCTGACCGAAGGTATGAGTAGTAAGGAGATTGCCGAGCGATTCGAGGTCAGTTCGCATACGGTAGCGAATCAGCGGGCGAGCATCATTCGAAAAGCAAGAGTGAAAAATACGGCCGAGTTGGTAAGTATGGCGTTAAAAGAATACTTACAAGTAGCTTTTTGTAATTAGGTAGCCCACCACGCGGTCGTTAGTTACTAGTTTCTTAAGTAGCTGATAGCTTGTAGCTGTTATACTTTTGTAAGTATTTAATAAAGAGAATATTAGCCATTGACTTGACTAAATTAATAATACAAACTAATTATGCCTTAGCACTTATTTGCCTAAATATAATCTTATTATAGCCAATTTTATTAGTCTTTAAATGCAAATTAATTTTGCACAGGTACTCAATTTTATAAGCTAGCTAGTTTTTAAGTACTCGTTTTCGGACCGAGAGTTCTTCTATCACCACTTCTACAATGTAAGTACCCGTTGGCATTTTTCGAATATCAACCGGTAGACTTATTTCGTCTGTTTCCTTGAAGAAGGAATTTTGGTTTATTACCGCTCCATTCAGGCTATACACGGCTACTGCGATAGTGCCGCGCAGGCTATTGCTCATTTTTAATTCAAATAAACCGTTGTTAGGGTTGGGAGTTAGTACTACCGTTTTCTCCAAAAGCTGACTCGATGAAGGCTCATTACCTAAAACTTGTACATTTCGAACGAATAAAATGGCCGATGTACTATCCCCGCAAACATCAGCGCCGGTGCCTTTTACGGAATAGGTGATGGTTTGGGTAGGCCGCGCAATGACTTGAGGCCCCAGAGTGGTATTTAATCCCGTTGCGGGTGACCAGGTGTAGATACTGGCACCACGTGCTTGTAACGTAACGCTCTCACCGGGCGTGATAAACTGAGCGGAGGCAGATATTAGTACCGAAGGCTTCATACCTACCTTAGCGGTTATATCATGGGCAATGTTCAGTCCTGTCCGGCGAAGGAGAAGGTCCCACTCTCCTTCTTTACTTAATTCCCAGGCGGTTCCTCGTAGTGATTCTCCGTTTTTGGTGGTCGTAAGTGCGATGGAATCACCGGCGTAGGCTAGTTGCAAACCAATATGGAAGGGTAAGCCAGAAAGAGGTACTTGTCTTTCAAACGTAAAGTCAGTGGCCCGGTTATTGGCAATGTCGCTTATAATACGCCGGATGGGTATTTCTCTTTCTTCGAGTATAGCACCGGGTCCACCCTGAAAACCACGGGCATTCCAAACCGTCACGCGGACGGTTGCTTCGCTTTCCGCTCCTGCTCGGGCAAAAGCCTTACCAAAACGGATGGTAGCGCCCCCCAAATTGGTATACCCCAGAGGATTGTCGAAAAACTCGGATATGGCAGCTACCTGCCGGCCATTCTGACCGGAGACATAGCCTATTTTTGTAGTATCGCGGATCACCGTGGCCGTACCCTCGAAGTTTGTTTTGTCAGCACAGAGGCCTACGTTTAATACTTCAATATAAGCAGCACGTTTTAGAGTATCAGACACCCCAGTATTGTTGGCTGACGCTAAGGTTACCCTAAATCTGCCGGGGGTATTGTAGGTCACGACGGGATTTTGCTCGGTAGAGTTGGCCGGGTTACCGCCTTCGAATTTCCAGAACCAGCGGTTCGGGAAATTCGAAGATAAGTCGGTAAAACGTACTTGACCGCTGAGTAGAATCTGTCGTGTTTCGGCGCGGAAATTGGGGCCAGGAGGACCAGCCACGAGATTACCGCATAGATTAGACTGAGCCAATGTATTACGTCGTGGGCTGAGGTCCATGACGGTTCGCATCCGTATCTTCTGGTCACGGGTGAAAATATTCATACAGGCGTCGTCAGAGTAATCCATGTAGTTTTCTACCATATTAACGTTGCCACAACTGGTACGGCCCACGGAGCAACCCCTGCTTTCGCTAGCCTGCGAGGGGGTATCATCACAAAAATCGTTACCACAGTTAGCGTCACCCCAGATATGGCGTAGCCCTAGCCAATGGCCTACCTCGTGGGTGAGGGTACGGCCCCGGTTGTAAGGGGCAGGCATGTTGGGAAATTCTCCTTTTAAGACATTACCGAATGATTGATACCGAATTACTACACCGTCGGTATTACGGGGGCTGTTGTCAGGAATTCCAGATAGTGATGAAAGACTTGGAAACTGCGCGTAGCCTACTAGTTGGCCATCGGTAGAAGCAAAATCCAGCACCCAAACGTTGAAATATTTATCCGGATCCCAAATTGTACTCGGTTTCAGAATATTCTCCGTGTCATTGCGCGACCAACTGGCGCGGATACCGTTGAAGCGGTCAACGCCGGGCTCAGCCATGGTACGACCCTGTGGGTCAATGCGGGCGAGGCAAAAATCGACTTCAATGTCGGCACCCCGTGAATCGGTATTGAAGCCTGGCGTACCCGGCTTTCTTCTGAAATCTTCATTTAGGGTTTCTAGCTGCGCCTGGATTCGAGCCAAGGTCAAGTTTCGGCCCTGACCAACGGCTTCTCCGTTGTGTATAATGTGTACTACCACCGGGATGGTAAGCGTTTCGAGCGTTATTTTTCCAAGTTTTTCCAGCTCGGTACGCTCCTGGATCTTCCTTTGGAGAATATTTTCAAAATCCTGTAATGAACCCATCCGAGGATTCTTAGCCCTAAGGAGGCTATCCATTTGCATGGTCACGCAAGGATCGGGCTGCGCCATGGACCGGAATCCTAACAGGCAGGAAACAATTAGAAAACTAAGTACGTAATAACGCTTCATGAAGTGATAGTTTCTGACAATTTAACAGAGTCATAGCGGGCTACGTGCTCGCTGACTTTTCAAACTCATAGTGGTCGGACAGTATTTGCGTAGCTATTCAGAAAAAAGAATAGCGATTACCTGGTTGAGGAATTGAATATAAAGCGATAACTCGCGTCGATATCTCCCAGGTAGATTTCAATGGTCATACTCGTGCTGGTAAGCGACTTCACTATAAACGGAAGTCGGCCGGTGCTTAGGACCGGAAACGCAAACTCTAAGGTGGCGTTGGCATTGGTAAATGCCCAAGTATCGGTTAGTAGTATGTCGGGTTCGGTGGTCACACATTTGGTAGGACCGTTGGTGTACTCGTATTTACGCTCGCTGTTGGCGTAAAACACAAATTGATCGTCTGCCTCACAGTTGTTATTAAATAGGTTACTAGCCGGAACAACGCCAGAACCTTGCCCTTCGTCAATAATTTCAAACGAGGTAAGAGTCCATGTTTTTTTCTCGGTACCCGTAAGCAATTGGGAATACGTAAGCGGCTTGGGCTCGACCTTCTCAGAACAACTCCCGAGGGCTAATAGCGCAACACCGACGGCTATGGTAAGTAAGCGATTTATGATCATGATTCTTGGTAGTAATAATGTATGTCGCAGTGATTGAACAACTTATTGTCGGGGAGTAAAGGTGAACGGAACGGTAACGACCGTGTCACGAGTAGCCGATACCCGCAATTTTAACTTGACATTTAAAAGTATTGCCTTGGTCTGAGGGTTCCATATTCCGGTTCCTCGAAGGGTATCATACGGAGTTGTAAGGTCAGGACTCACTTGCGTCGGAATCGTCAGCGTGTTATCACCGTTATCCGTAAAATTCATGGTAGCCTTAATCGCGGTAAAGTTGAACACTCCGATGTTCCAGTTTGCGACCTGGTAGTCTTTACAGTTTAGGCTGGTAATAGCGATATTGTTTACCACTTCGTTAGAACCCCGGCGTGTCCCGGCATAGAAGCCACTTAGTAAACAGTCATCCTGAATGGTAAGGCGCATGGTTTTACCAATGATATTATTGTTGCCGAAGCCCACCTGCAATCCGGTTTCACTCACCCCGGTGAGGGTAAATACCACATCTTGGGCATCCAGTATATTATTGGCGTTGTTAATGAGCTTAATCGTGATGGTGCCAAATGCCTTATTGGCCGGAATGATTACCGAACCTTTTACGCCTTCTATGCTGTAATCACGTCCTTCCCGGGCAGTACCACCTACGGCATAGTTTACGGTTATGGATTTATTAACGGGTTTACCTACTATGTGTAACTTAACCTCGACTGGCAATCCGTAGCTTTCCTTGAACGTGAGGGTGGTATCCGTAAAACGAACGAAAGACGGACCTTCAAAGAGTATCTTTTGTTCTTCGCACGCTACAAGCGAAACTAGCAGGATAACAAAGCCAAAGGATAGTATTTTATGAATCAATTTCATTGTGCATCTAATATAAAAATGGTTAGCCTTTCGGGTTTAATAGCCGGGGTTTTGAGCACCCGAAAGTGCTGAATTACGCTGTATTTCACTTTGGGGAATTGGCCAAAGTTCAAACTTTTGGTTCCAGTTAGCCGAGAACGCCGACATCACGGCTTGAATTCGCCCGGTGCGTCTGAGGTCGTACCAGCGGTGTCCTTCAAAAGAAAGTTCATAAATACGCTCTTTTTCTACGGCCTGTAAAGCATTTTCCTGAGTAGAAACAGTCAGGGCCGGCGCCTTGGCTCGGGTACGAAGGATATTCAGGTCGGCTTGCGCACCAGTTGCCCCCACAATGCGTCCCTGACGGGCCCGGGCCTCGGCCCGGATCAGGTACTGTTCGCCTAGGCGAAAAATGGTAATATTGTTATTGGCTTGATCAGGAGAACCGTACTTAACTACTGACCAGCCATTATCACGTCCACGTTGCAATTGGGTATTAAAGGAGATCGTTTGGCGGCGTTCTCCGGCATTTGTCTCCAACATGGTAATGATGTATGTGTTGGCAGGGATTACCTCCCGACGACCCACCAGAATATTATTGAGACCGAAGGTAGAGGTACCTGGGTCATCGCTGGAATTATTAGCATAGGCCACTTCCAGAATACTTTCGTCATCAAATTCTTGAAAAGCTACATCGGCATAGCTCACCGGTAGGGTCTGTAATTTAGTATTGATGATATCGGTCGCGTATTTTTCAGCTTGTACCCAATCACCCTGGTAGAGGAAGTATCGGGCGAGGGCAGCACGGGCGGCATTTTGGGTAGCAAAGCTCTTGGCCGTTATCCGATTGCTATTAGTAGCGGGAAGGTCAGGCAAAGCTGCCGAATAATCCGCCAGCACAGATTGTAGTATTTCGGTCTGCGGAGTTTTGGGAATCACCCGGTTTGTTGCGATGTCGGTAGTAATAACTTTGGGGATACTACCAAATGAGTAGGCACCCACAAAATTGGCGAGGCCGCGGAGAAAACGAGCCTCGGCTAGTACCCGTTTACGGGTAGCTTCGGTCACACCAGGTACGTTATTGATACGTTCTTCAATGAAGTTGGCTACATAAACTGTACTATAAACCGCTCCCCACAGTCCCTCAGCGGCGGCATTCGTAGACGTAATCTGCTTGTTCCCTAATTCATTATATACCGTAAAAGTGCCGTTGTGTTGAATATAATCGGGTGTAAAATCACCGGCAACAATAATAAGCGAGCCCATACCACGGAAGGCATTGTATAATCCCAGCCGGACGGCGTCTACATCAGCGGCCTCGTTGAGTACCAGATCATCGATTAGTATATCTATCGGTGGTGGTTCCAGAATCTCCCGGCAGGAGCTAAGGGTTACCACAAATGCCAGCAGTACGCCCACAAAGCGCATCACTCCCTTTTTGAAAGGTGAGTAGTTGGTGGTGTATGTATTCATTTTTAAAAAATTACTATCCATAATAGCTAAAAGCTGAATCAATGATTTCAATTAACGAAGTTTAGAATTTAACCGTTAAGCCCATAAGGTAGGTCTTCACCTGCGGTAGGGTAAAGAAGTCGATTCCCTGGGCAGAAGTTGAACCATCCAGTGTACTTACTTCCGGGTCAGCTCCTGAATAGGCGGTGAGGGTCCAGAGGTTAGTGCCAGAGACAAATACCCTTACACTACCAAGCTTTGCTTTACTAACCCAACGCGTTGGTAAGTTATAACCAAAAGAGAGGTTTTTCAGTCGGAGATAGGAGCCGTCTTCTAAGAAACGACTACTGTGGAAATTGTTGTGTGTATTACCCAGTACATAACGTGGTACGTCGGTAATATCGCCTTCTTTTTTCCAGCGACGTAGTGCGGCTTCTGATTGATTATTTTGAATATTGGCCCCGGTATTTACGAGCGTGGTATTGGTAAAGTTTAACGTTTTATTTCCGTACATAAACTGGAAGAAAATACTTAGGTCGAATCCTTTGTAAGAAATCCGGTTGGTAAAGCCACCAAATAACTTGGGTTGGGCGTTGCCAATAACCTGGCCATCGTCGGGCGTAATGCGACCGTCTCCGTTTACATCCTGGTAGATGGCGTCACCCGTGGCGGGGTCAACACCCAGGAATTTTAGTCCCCAAAAAGTACCAAGCGGTGAGCCTTCCAAAATGGCATTGGTCGCGCCCACTCCGTTGGCGGAGTATCCCCGGAAAAGTGTGTCTTGGTTGGCCAGGGATACTACGTTATTAATATTTTTTGTCAGGTTTAAGTCAGTGTTCCAACGTACTGCCCGGTCAACGTTGACGGAGGAAAGGGTTAACTCTATTCCTTTGTTTGAGATTTTACCAATATTACCCTGAATACTTCCGAAACCAGTGGTTAGCGGGATTGGTTCGGCAAAGAGTAGATTATCGGTCAGGTTGCTGTAGGCATCGGCCGTAACGGTAAAGCGGCCGTTCCAGAAAGCAGCATCAATTCCGATGTTTGATTCGCGGGTGCGCTCCCATTGAAGGTTGGGGTTGCTGAGGTTGGATGGGCCCACTCCGGTGGCACCATTGTAGGTTACGCTGGCCCAGGTACCCAGAAATTGAAAGTTGCCTATCCGCTCGTTTCCGGTAAAGCCGTAGCTACCCCGAAGTTTAAGATCGCTGATGAACGGAACGGATTGCATGAATTTTTCCTCAGAAACGCGCCAGCCGGCCGATATAGAAGGGAATATTCCAAAGCGGCGATTTTGGCCAAAACGGGACGAACCATCGTACCGGGAGGTAATACCCAGTAGATACTTACTTTTGTAGTCATACTTTACTTCTCCAAAGAAAGATACCAGACCGTTCTGTCCGAACCCTGAGCCTCCGGCGTCAACAATACCGGCTGAATTGATGTAGGTAAAGTCGTCACTTGGAAATAAACGCCCCGTAACGGAGGAGGAGCGGCCCACGGTATGAATGATTTCGTTTCCAGCCAGGATGTTAAAATGGTGGTTATCGTTCAGCGATAAGTAGTAGGTAAGTACATTCGAATTAATGAGGGTATAGTTCGTATTGGTAATGTATACCCCGTAGCCTTTCCCGCCGACCGATGGTAAAAATCCGCCGATGGCGGTACCTGACGGCTCGTACTGATCTTCTTCGGCGTTGTTGTAGTCCATGCTGAACTTTGTCCTGAATTTTAAATTCTTCAAGATCTCGTAATCAGCATTTACTCCGGCTAGTATCTTTAAGCCATAGGTAGTAAAACGGGGTAATACCGCTTGTCCAACGGGGTTGAAGTTAGGAAACCCGGCATACCCTATGCTATTGGGACCATAAAGTTTTGACTGTTCGTCATAGGGCGAATAGTAGGGTAGGCTCTTGATGGCACCCGAGTATACTCCATCTAGAAAATTATCACCTTTCACGCGGTCGTTCTGGCTAAGGGACATATTAATGTTGGCACCGAGGCTGAGCCGTGAGCTAGCTTTATGGTCGAGGTTGAGCGCGCCGCTGTACCGGGTAAAGCGGTTTTTAAGCTGAACACCTTCTTCGTCGCGAACATTACCGCTTAAATAAAAGCGGGTGCGGTCGTTTCCGCCGGAAGCTGATATCTGGTATTGCTGCAATACACCCTGGCGTAAAATGGCATCTAACCAGTTGGTATTTACCCCGTCGGTTACGCCTCTGATCAAACCCTGCTTATCTGGATTCTGACCAGCGTTGGTAACGGCTTCTCGCTGTAAGTCCAACAGTTGAGTGGCGTTTAATAGACTAGGGCGACGTACGATGTCCGTCAGACCACGTTGCACATCAGCGGTGATGGTAGTTTTGTTGTTTCGGCCCCGCTTAGTCGTAATAATCACTACCCCGTTGGCACCCCGCGACCCGTAAATGGCCTTAGCCGATGCATCTTTCAATACCTCAATGGACTCAATGTCATTGGGATTGATGATGGCAAGCGTATTGTCTTGCTGGCCACCGAAGTTACGGTCCGAAACCGGCCCGTCGTACACGGGTATACCGTCCACGATAAATAACGGACGGTTAGAGGCCGAGATGGACGTATTTCCCCGGATTCTTACGGAGATACCTCCACCGGGAGTACCGGACGATTGGGAAATCTGAACGCCGGAGGCTTGCCCTTGCAGGGCTTGATCAATACCTGTGACCGGAATATCCTTAAACTTATCGCTCTTTATGGAGGTAATAGCACCGATTACATCCCTACGCTGGGTTTGATTATACCCCGTTACCACAACCTGTGTTAGTTCGGTAGCGCTTTCGGCCATTTCTACATTTACCACCGAGCGACCGGTACCAACGGTAATGTCCTGAGGTTCTAAACCAATAAAGGAGAATGTGAGCGTGAGGGTACCCGAAGCGGTAGAGATACTATACCTTCCATCGGCATCAGTACTGGTTCCGTTTGTACTTCCTTTGACCACCACGTTGACCCCCGGTAAGGTTGAACCGTCAGAGGTGGAGGTAACCCTACCGGTAATGATTCTTTGTGCGTATGCACTGTGCATTACTCCCGAGAGAAGTAGACAAAGCATCCAAAAACGACCGAAATTTGTCATGTGTAAATAGTATAGTAATTATAGGCAGTATGAATGTAATTTTTAACTTTGGTTTCCTGAGGTGGTTGTACATGTACGCAAAATATACCCTTTTATGTTGCCACGAAAAGCTTTTTTTTACTACAATTACGTAAATAAAGCCAAACTTTTCAGAGATCAAGTTAGAATTTGAACGAAAATGTTAATTAAACCCCGGTAGCATTAGTTATGTTTCTTTTAAAAACAAAAGCACCCTCAATCGAGAGTGCTTTTGTTTTTAAAAGAAACATAATATCGGGTATTAGTATCCGGCGTTTTGCATTAAGTTGCTATTTGCGTCAAGTTCGCGACGTGGAATTGGGAAAACCAGCTTGGGCGAGTTGAATGGCAATGCGCCAATGCTTCTACTTGTCCGTTTCAAATCATGAATCTGCTGTCCTTCAAAGGCAAGTTCCAGACGACGCTCTTTTAGTATTGCAGTAAGAGTCAATGTTGTTAAAGGTGCCAAGTCAGCCCGGGCACGAATGAGATTGATATCAACCAAAGGAGCGGCACCAATACTACCATTTGTACGGAAGTTAGCTTCGGCGCGGGTTAGGTACATTTCTGCCAGACGAACGATTTTAATGTTACCGTACTGATTCACCCACTTTGATGTGTATACAGCACCATTGTCTGTATAAAACAAACCGCCGCGTAAGTCACCTGGTTCATAGAGGTTAAGGTGTGGGGCTTCGATCAGAATATCACCCCGGCCACCCACGGTGGTAGCTCCAAAGAAAGTGTTAAGGTTATTAGCACCATCTTGGTCGGTTACCTGCATGGCAAATACATCTTCGGCGGTGTTGAATCCATTCTGATTTAAGCGTAGGTCAAATACATCCTCGATATTAACTAGTCCGTAACGTCCTGAGGCAATAACGCGGTTAGCGGCGGCGGCGGCATCGGCATAGCGTCCTTGCATCATGTAAACGCGAGATAACATTGCGGCGGCTGCTGCCTTGGTTGCAAAGAAGTTATTACTAGCGGGTAGTGCAGTTTCGGCCTGAGTAAGATCCTGTATTACCTGTGCATATACCTCGGCCACCGAATTCCGGCTTACTTTGGCCTCGTCTGTAATCGAAATTGTAGGGTCAAGAGTCAATGGTACTCCCGGATTTGACGAAGGGGTACCATCGTTCCACGCTTTTCCATATACCCGTACGAGTTCAAAGAATATTACACTGCGGATAAACTTAGCTTCACCTTCGACACGGGCACGCCTGTCGGCGCTTACCACGTCAAGGTTACCCAATACGTTATTGGCAATATTGACACCACGGTAGGCGTCAAGCCACGTTTCGGATGCCTGTCCGTTATCTATCAGCATACTTTTACGGAATATCTGATCAGGCGCAACGAAAGTTCCGTCCCAGAATATTTCCCCATTATCACCAATTAATTCAGCGTCACGTTGTAGGTTCCCGCCGTAGAAATCTCCGCTTCCCAAAGCATCGTAGGCTCCAACGAGAAGTGCTTCAACGTCACCAGAAGTAGCTACCGCAGATCCGGCATCGATGGTGTTGACCGGTTTTAAATCCAGCTCGCTATTACAGCCGGCAAGCAGTAAACCCGCAGCCAACGTGAGCGGTAGTATGTTTTTAATTATATTCTTCATATTCAATAATGCTTTTTTAGTGATAAATCGTCTCAGATCAGAATCCCAGATTAATACCTACGATGATTGTCTTGGCTTGTGGAGCCGAGTAGAAATCGTTTCCAAGACCAATGTTTCCGGCTAGGTAGTCAGCATTTACCTCGGGATCCCATCCGGTGTAGTTGGTAATCGTCAACAGGTTTTGACCCGTTACGTACAAACGGACACGATCCATTTTAAGACGACTGGTCACTGAGCTAGGTAGTGTATACGATAACGTTGTGTTTTTCAAACGCAGGTAGTCACCCCTTTGTATGTAGCGCGATGACTCAGTAGTACCATTGGCTCCGAAAAGGCGAGCTTGGGGTATGTTGGTGATGTCACCAGGCTGACGCCAGCGATTGAGCTGATCAGTGGTTTGATTATCAAAGAAGTCGCCGTTGGCCGATTGGAACTTACCGCCACCATTGTAGATATCGTTGCCGTACTGACCCTGGAATAGGATACTGAATTCAAATCCTTTGTATGAAATATTGTTGGTGATACCACCAATCAATTTAGGGTTGGGGTTACCAATGACTACCCGTTGAGCAGCGTTAGGGTCATTGGTTGTAGTCCGATCCCGTGTTCCATCGGGGCGCTCATCATTAGTGTAGTAGAGGGCATCTCCGTTGCTAGCATCCACACCTGCGTACTCAATGGAGAAGAAAGAACCAATTGGTTGTCCTTCGACGGCTTGGTTTATGAAACCTCCCGTGATTACTTGTCCATCCAAATTCAGGATTTTATTACGGTTAGCCGCAAGGTTTAACGTAGTGTTCCATTTGAAAGCGCCGGTTGTGTTTTCAGATGTTAGTACAAACTCCCATCCTTTATTTTCCAAGCTACCAATGTTACGAAGCTGCGTACGGAAACCAGAAGTACCCGGTACGTTTACGTTCAGAAGAAGATCGTTGGTATTTTTGATGTAGTAGTCTACTTCTCCCGTCAAGCGTCCGGAGAATAGTCCGAATTCAAGCCCGATATCAGTCTGCGTTGTTTGCTCCCAACGGAGGTCAGGATTTTCAATTTGACTTGGGCTTTGACCCGGTACTCCGGCGTATCCTGAGCTACCGCTATACAGACCGTAGGAAGCAAAGTTTCCGATTTCGGCATTTCCGGTCAAACCGTAACTCGCCCGTAGTTTCAGTAAGCTGAGAGCAGGTACGCTCTTCATGAATGATTCTTCGCTGATGATCCAACCCACCGAAGCTGCCGGGAAGAAACCATAGCGATTGTTGGCACCAAAGCGAGACGAACCGTCCACGCGACCACTTACTGAAAGCAAGTACTTTTCAGCAAGGCGGTAGTTAGCACGTCCGAAATAGGAAAGGAAACTGAAATTGCTCCCTGATGAACTACCACCGGTAATCCGGGCCGCAGAAGTGATCTTTTGGTAAGCGTTTGAAGGATATTCCAGACCAGTTACGTTGTTATAGGTAGCATCGGATTTCTGGAAAGTCATACCAATGGTAGCATCGATATCGTGCTTTTCCGCAAAAGTCTTACCCAACGTAAAGAAGTTGTTGGTGGTGTAGTTGGTCACCTGCGCCCAAGAGCTGAAACCCTGTCCATTGGGTGCACCGGTATTACGGGAGGTTTCTTTCCCGAAGTACTGATCTTCGTTGAGGTTATAAATGTCAGTACCCCATTCCGAACGGAACTTCAACCAATTAGTGAATTTGTACTCAGCAAAAACATTACCGATGGTACGGTACGATGTCGAGATGTTTGAAGAGAAATCACGATTCAACAACGGATTATAGTATAACGTGTAGTTACCACTCAGTCGGTCTGTCCTTGGGTCAATAATCGGAGTCATCGGAGGCAACGCTACAATCTGCATGGGGGTTGAGAAGGCGTTATCATTGGACAAACGACCGTTCTGCGTACGGGCGATATTTACATTGACACCCAAAGTCAGCTTGTCGGTAGCTTTATGGTCAAGGTTAACACGGCCACTCAAACGCTTAAAGGAGTTCTTGATAATAATACCTTGCTGATCGAGGTATTGGGCTGAGACGAAGAAACGGGTTTTAGCATCACCACCACTGGCGCTAATGTCAAACTGACCCATGGGAGCTTTCTGGAAAGCTTGATTCTGCCAATCAGTATCAAACTTGCTACTTCTCCATCCTTCTTCGTCACCAGCCGCGTAACGGGTAAAACGACTATACGTGCTACCAGTAAGATAATTGGAAGGTAGATTATCCCGATCAATTTCATTTGTTACTGCTTCGGAGAAGAGCTCCACGTACTGGGCGGTATTGAGCCAATCACGCTTGTTAGTGGGCGTACTGCTACCCATTTGGTAACCAACATTAAACTTTGTTTTTCCGGTCTTTCCTTTCTTGGTGGTAATCAGCACCACACCGTTGGAAGCCCGTGAGCCATAGATGGCCGCAGCTGAGGCATCTTTCAAGATATCGATGGACTCAATGTCGTTAAAGTTAATATCGGCCAATGGGTTTTGAGGTGCTGTGCCCGTTCCCTGATTGGCAGTAGTCAAAGGAATACCGTCTAAAACATACAACGGCTCATTGCTAGCCGTCACGGAAGAAGATCCGCGGATACGCATCTGAATTCCTTGGCCTAGTTTACCGTTCAATGAGGTAATCTGTACACCGGCGGCACGTCCTTGCAGGGCTTGCTCGAAGGTAGTAACGGGAGTATTGGCGATTTCTGCTCCGCTCACACGGGCAATGTTACCAGTCAGGTTACGCTTTGATTGGGTACCGTAACCGGTCACAACGACCTCGCTAAGGGTTCGGTCATCAGCAACAAGGGCTACATCGATCACCGAACGATTACCAACGGAAACTTCCTGAGAACCTAAACCGACAAAACTAAACACAAGAGTGTTTTTTGGTGAGGCTTCAAAAGAGTATTTACCAGATACATCGGTTTGTGTCCCACGCGAGGTTCCTTTGATTTGTACACTAACCCCGGGCAGAGCGCTCCCGTCTTCTGCGGATGTTACTGTACCAGTTATTCTCATTTCCTGGGCCCAAACGGTCGAATAGGAGATAAAAAAACTAAGAATTAAAAGTAAACTACTTTTTTTCATACGATTTAAATTTGGTTAATTGTGTATACTCTTATTTGAAGGTGGTGTGTTTTTGATGAAAGGGCGAAGATATCCTGGATTTAAATAAACTCCTTTGTTTACGCTTTGTCGCCTGATCAAGCTTTCAATGTTAAGAAATTGTGTAGTTAGTACAAAACAAAGTTTAACATATATCCAGAATAACATAACTAAATCATGGATAATTTACAAATCCGTAAAGTTGGATAATTTAAAAGAATTGGTGCGGGAAGAATGTGAGTTTTGAATACTGCTCTGAAATTATTGATGTTAAAACATGTTTCTGGTTTAGAATGTTTCAGTAGATTGCCAAAAAAGAGAGGATTTAATTCTGACAAATATCTAATCAGCAAAGTTAGTTAGCATTGATAAGCAGTAGCCTCATAGTCGGACTTATTTTACTAGATGTCAAAAAAATCTTTGGTTGCATTAACCGGAAAATACACCATTCTATTGAAATATAGGGGAGGATTGTATTGGCAATATACAAATTTTTTGAAACAAGCGATTTGTGCAAGTTTATAAATTATAGCGTGAAGAGCATATTTTTTCTGGTACTTATTGGAGCAGGTTTAGCAGCCATCAACGAGTCTTTTGGGCAAGTAAAACTGCAAACCAAAGCCACGGTATTGATATTTTTGGACCCGGAATGCCCGATTAGTCAGGCATACACCTTGACGTTACGAAAACTTCACGAACAATACGCTACGAAGGGTGTAGCTTTTAAGGGAATATATGACTCGGCGCCGCTCAAAAAGCGGGACATTCGTCGTTTTCACCAGAAATATCAGCTACCCTTTTCGGGTTTAAAAGATAAAGAGTACACCATTGCCCGGAGGTATGGGGCTACCATTACGCCCGAGGTGGTGTTAATAAATGAAATGGAGAATGTATTGTACCGGGGAGCTATTGATAATTGGTACTACGCTTTGGGTAAAAATCGGACTGAACCAACGGAATACTACCTTAAAGATGCGTTGGAGGCTACCTTGGGGCATTACCCCATTGTAAAAAAACAAACTCAGGCGGTAGGTTGCCTGATGAATCGGTAGTAGACTACCAGTACTTCCCGCCCTTTCGGAGGGCAAAAACTCCCCCCCGGAGAATAATCAATCCATGGTACCATAGTGTAGGAATAAGTCCAAAGTGCTTGCGCAACACCCGATAGCGGTCGAGCAAGGAGCGACGATGTCGCTGTACTGATAGCCCACCCACGAGGTACCGGCACATGACAAATGAAAGCAGTCTTGTTTTCTTGGCTTTTTTCAGGCACTCAATTTCCCAGGCGATATCCGCACTGAGGTTGGTAGATTCGTAAAGTGGAGCGGTAGATCGGCGGGCAATGAAAGCCTGATGACAAACTCGCATACCCATGGAGAAATCTCTCCATTTTATTTTTTTTGGTAGTGTATGGGGCGTTACTTCACTACGAAGACCCACCTCACTACCATCGTCTCTGACGAGGAGAGCATCACTGTAATAAACGTCGGCATCACTTTCAAAGGCATGTAACAGCCTTGATATAACCTGTCCATTGTGTACTTCATCACCCGCATTCAAAAACCAAATATACTTTCCGGTTGCCATGCCAAGGCCTTTGTTCATGGCATCATACAGCCCATCATCGTGTTTGGATACAATATTGGTCAAAAGGGTGCCGTATCGCTCCGCAATCATCAGAGTACCGTCCGAGGAAGCACCGTCAATGAGCATGTACTCCATGTTATCCGCTGCCCCAGGTACCAGCCTTGCTGACTTAGCGACACTCAGCAGCGTTCTTTCGAGGTACTTTTCGGCATTGTAAGTCACAGTAATGATGGTCAGCAGGGGCATAGGTCAACGTAAGGATTGGTAAAGATCGGCATACTGTCGGGCTACAACTTCTTCGGAGTAGGTAGTTAATACTTTTTGGCGGGTGAGGGCAGAGAGTTTTCCACCTTGATTGTTATCAAGAACCCATTGAATACCTTCTGCCACGGAAAGCGCCGATTTGAAACTGGCAATGTAGCCGTTTTCAAGGTGATCAATCATATCGGGTATGCCTCCATTCTGAAAGCCAACCACGGGTGTCCCGCAAGCCATCGCCTCCATCACGGTATTTGGTAGGTTATCTTCCAGGGAAGTAACAACCATTGCGTCAGCCGCAGAATAAGCCGCCACAATCATATCTTGATCAGAAAGCTTTCCCAAATCATGTACAGGTAGGTTAATCTCCTGGTAGGCACCGGGCTGAGATTTCCCAAAAAATGCAATCTCGACTCCGGGGTTGTTGGTATCTAATTTATGTATCGCTTCCCGAAAATACTCATATCCTTTGCGAGGGTCTAAGGTATTGGCTCCGGCAAAAAGAATAAGTTTTTTGTCCAGGGGCAAGCCGAGTTTTAAACGAGCATCTGCTTTGGATAGAGGATGAAAAACAGCGGTATCAATGGGGTTAGGAATGACATAGCTTGGCAAGTGGGCCGTGATTGAGGCCTTTTGGGTTAGGTGTCCCAGCCACTTACTTGGTGACACAAATGAAACATTTGCCTCCGCCAATAGTTTTTTCTTCTTTTCAAAAATTTCAAAAGATAGATCGTATAGAGCCGGTTTTTTTAGGAAAGGACAGAACTGGCAGTGCGTCAGAAAAAGCTCACAACCTGAGCTGTAATGACACCCACCGGTAAAAGCCCACATATCGTGCATCGTCCAGACAATAGGTTTACCCAAAGAAAAAAGGCGCGATAGTCCCGCCAAGGAAAGAAAGCCAAAGTTGATCCAGTGAATATTAATAACATCGGCCTGCTGCACGAGCGGGTGCTCTTCGATCGGAACCCCAACAGCGGCGGGTGAAAACGCAAAACGAACCGTTTTGTCTTTCTCATGGGGAAGGAATAGGAGTCTTTCTGCCGAAAAGCGCGCCCAAAACACGCTATTCTTCCAGGGCGTATCTGCCCAGGCGGTCACCCCATTTTTAGCTTTTTGCTGGCGATATACCAGCAGGTGCGAGTCAATGCCGTGGTTTTGTAGCGCTTGATTAAGCCGCGAAGCCGCGACACCAGCGCCACCTTCCAGCTGAAATGTACAGAGATGGAGAATCATGCTGCAAGGTACAAAAGAGCGGTCGGCTAATGGCTTTTGCTGGTCAGCTTTTTTGGAATTATGGGCCGACTAATTCATTCAGGTAAGTACTGAGTCAAAGCCGGTAACCAAAAATATTAAGTTGGAGATCCATCACATCGTTGCCCCGGTAGCGGTGCGTTACAAAGGGGCGTTTGCGGTGCTGATTGGTGTCAACGTAGTACCGGAAGCCGTTTTCTTCAAAAATTTTGATGACGGAGGCCAGCGATTGCGGATGGCCAATGTAGGAATGAAACTCCACAAACAAATTCTTGACGTGGCCTAGTGCATCTCGGCAGTCTTCCAGTACCTCTATTTCGGCACCTTCTATATCAATTTTCAAAAAGTCAATTTGCTGATGGGCCGCTAGGTAGTTGCGCAATCGAACGGAGGGTACCCGGTTTTGGGCTTTATTTTCCGAATAGATAGAGGAGGAGTCGGCGTCCTCGCTTCCGAAAAGGATACCTTCTTCGTTGATCCAGACGGCTTTATCAATGATCTCTACACCCTGAATAGCGTTAGAATTTAGATTGTTGCGTAGCAGGGCTGCAATACTGGGTTCGGCTTCAAAAGCTATAACGTGGGCTGCCGGGTATAGTTCTTTAAAATACAAAACGCTCATGCCTATATTAGCGCCACAATCCAGTATCACGGGTTGCTTTTCCTGCGTCTCGAAATAATAAAACTCATCCGCAAAAATCTCCTGATGCTGAAATAGGAACGACATGATGTCAGGTACGGTCAGGTTATAATTACCAAACTTTACGTCTGTTCTTCGATGTCGGGGCTTATCTCCGTAGTACCAAAGTAGGCGCATAAATTCACGGCCACGACTGGTGCGAAGGGTATTGTAAGGTTCTTTGAGTAATTGACGCAGCCAAAACATACTAAGTAGGTGTTAGGAATTAGGTTGTTAGGTAGTAGGATTTATTTATTTGTAAATCAGAGTTTTATAATTCTCTAAAATGCAAACTATGTGTGCACGACTACTCATAATCAGTAAAGAATAAAATCTAATGAGGTTGATTAGAACCGCACATCAACTCTCATGAGTCAATATCCAAATCCTTTCGGCCACAAAGATAGGCTAGTCGATTCGCTTTTCTGGCCTGGTTCCTTCGGAAAACTGGGTATCATGACTTATTTGGAACACTAAATTTTCAGGTACCGGGCAAATTCAATAGCTTTGCAGCACGATTTTATACCAATCCTCATGCCCGCTACTAAGTACCCCCACATTGCCATCATTGGTCTCGGTTATGTTGGTCTACCTTTGGCCGTCGAGTTCAGTAAAAAGTTTTCTGTGTTGGGTTTTGACATTAACGAAACCCGTATTGAAGAACTGCGCCGCCAATTTGATCGCACGCAGGAAATAGAACCAGAACAGTTGGCTTCCACTACTGAATCACTACGATACTCACATCATCCGGCTGATTTACAAGCTTGTAATGTATTTATCGTAACGGTACCTACACCAATAGACAACTATAAAAAACCCGATCTGACACCTTTGCTATCGGCTAGCCGAATGGTAGGTTCGGTTCTAAAAGCCGGTGATGTGGTTATTTACGAGTCAACGGTTTATCCGGGCTGTACGGAAGAGGATTGTGTACCGGTGCTTGAAAAAACCAGTAGACTTATTTTTAATCAAGATTTTTTCTGCGGCTACTCACCCGAAAGAATTAATCCGGGTGATAAGGTGAATACATTGACGAAAATCAAAAAAGTAACCTCGGGCTCTACGCCAGAAATCGCCACTTTTGTTGACGAACTGTATGGGCAAATCATTGAGGCGGGTACCCATTTGGCACCGAGTATTCGGGTAGCCGAGGCCTCCAAAGCGATAGAAAATGCTCAACGTGATGTAAATATCTCGTTTGTAAATGAGTTAGCATTGATTTTTGACCGCATGGGAATTGATACCACCGAAGTATTAGAAGCAGCTGGTACCAAGTGGAATTTCTTACAATACGAACCTGGCTTGGTGGGTGGTCATTGTAGCGGGGTGTATCCCTACTACCTTGCCTACAAGGCGGAGTCTTTGGGCTACTATCCGCAGGTGATTTTATCGGGCCGGCGCGTCAACGATCACATGGGAGTTTTTGTCGCCAATAAGTTGGTGAAACTACTGATCAAGAAAGGCCACCGGATCGAAGGTAGCCGCGTGCTGATTCTGGGTATAACTTTTAAAGAAAACTGCCCGGATATTCGAAATACACGAGTGGTGGATGTGTACCGTGAACTGACTGACTTTGGTATGCGGGTAGATGTCTATGATCCTTGGGCATCCGGTCGTGAAGTATCGGAAGAATACGGCATAAAGTTGAGTCCGCAGATACTTGGGCCTTATGAAGCCGTAATTCTGGCCGTTGCACATGCTGAGTTTAAGGAGTTGGACTTCTCCGAATTTACCCGCAATGACTCCGTAGTATTTGATTTGAAAGCCACCTTACCAAAGGCCTCAGTGGATGCGCGCTTGTGATACACTTGTGGTGCATTCGTACTAGCCGCTAAGAAAATGAGAATTTGTTTTGTAATGGCGGGCCTACCGCACTATTTTAAGTTAGTACTCAACAAAATGGTTTTCGAAACCGGAAACGAAATCATTTTGATTAAGCCGGGCCAGACAAGTCAGTCGATAGGCTCGGGCGTGCAGGAAGACACCAGCGACTTAGAGTTTCGTTTGGTTGAGCTACCCGAATACAGTACCTGGTACGGTAAGCCTTTTTTCGAAGAGCTGATACCGACTTTAAAGGAGCTACGTCCTGACATCGTGGTTATGTCAGCTTGGCCCTATTTTTTGCAATTTATTCTCAACCCATTTTTTTATTTCAAGTTCAGAAAGGTAGGTGCTCGACTGGTTTGTCGCGAAATACCTTTCAATGCCGCTCATTGGGGTAAGAGTAGGGAGTTTTATTTTTCAGGAAAAAACCAAACCGAGGGTATGGATGGAGCCGGCAGTCATTCCCTGAAAGGCTACATCTTATTCTGGCTGGGTACCCTCATGCGTCGATTGTACCTCCCGTTGGCAGACGCTCACGTCAATTATTTTGATGAGGCCCGACTTATTACGGGTAGTTACGGAGTGCCTCAGGAAAGTATATTCATTACGGCTAACTCTCCCGATACCGATATGCTGCTTGCAAGCCACACCAAAGCGCTCGATCGTGGCCCTATTTTGCCAGCTAATCCACACCGGATTATTCACGTGGGGCGGTTAGTAAAGTGGAAACGCATTGATCTATTGATCGCAGCCGTGAAGGAACTCCAAACTATTTTTCCGCAAATTGAGCTGGTAGTGGTAGGCTTTGGACCCGAAGAAGAAAGCCTGAAAACCCTGGCCAAAACATCCGGCGTTGCCGATCGGGTGAAATTTGTTGGTGGGGTGTATGATCCCGTTGCGCTAGGTCAGTACCTTCACGCCTCAGCTATCTATGTACTGGGCGGAATGGGGGGCCTATCTATCAATGATGCCATGTGTTTTGCTAAACCGGTTGTATGCTCGGTCGCAGACGGTACCGAGCGCAGGTTAGTTCGGGAGGATTATAATGGGTACTACTTCGATAACGGTGACCAGAAGAGTCTCAACAATACCTTGCAAAAGTTATTGTCAGATCCAGCGAAGATTGAACGTTTTGGTGCTAATTCACTCAGAATTATTCGTGAGGAAATTAATATTTATACCGTAATCAAGGAGTATCAGGCGGCTTTTGATTATGTAACTAGCATTCGTTAAGGTAGTATATTGATTGTAAGCAGTAATTGACTACTTAGCATTGGGGAATTTTAGCCGAAAATTAGAAGTTTGATTTAAAAGTACCGCCCAAAATAGCAAGAAAACGTCATCGTGGAATTGGCAGATTTCTGTACTAAAATTTTAGAATTATATGAAAGTACTCAGCATTGTGGGCGCTCGTCCCAATTTCATGAAAGTGGCTCCGCTACACCGGGCCTTTATACATGAAAAGATTGCATCGCGCATCGTTCATACCGGGCAGCACTACGACACTAAAATGTCGGACATATTCTTCAATCAGCTCGAACTACCTCGCCCTGATTACTTTCTTGGCGTAGGCGGAGGTACTCACACCCAGCAAACCGCTAAGATTATGTTGGAATTTGAGCCAATTCTGGACGCTGAAAAGCCTGACGTTGTGTTGGTTGTCGGGGATGTTAACTCTACCATTGCCTGTGCGTTGGTGGCTTCGAAAAATCACGTACCCTTGGTACACGTAGAAGCTGGCTTGCGAAGCGGAGATCGGCGCATGCCCGAGGAAATTAATCGCATTCTGACGGATAGTATTTCTGATCATCTGTTTGTGACGGAACAAGCCGGGCTTGATAATCTGGCTCACGAAGGTGTTCCGAACCAAAAGGTACATTTCGTCGGTAATGTCATGATCGACTCTTTGGTATATTATCGGCAAAAAGCTTCCCAACTAGACTTATGCCGGTCGCTGAATCTGTCGACGAAACAGTATGTGCTGATGACGATGCATCGCCCCAGTAATGTAGACGTAGTTGAAGGGCTTCGTTCGATCCTGGATATTCTTGCCAACACCTCTGCGCTTCGGCCCGTCGTGTTTCCGGTGCATCCTCGTACGTTGAGCAATCTCGAACATTTCGGCTTACTTGACGAGCTTAAATCATTGGCTAACGTAATTCTATTGGAGCCACAAGGCTACCTGGAATTTCTTCATCTCATGGAAAATGCTGAGCTGATTATTACGGATTCGGGCGGTATTCAGGAAGAAACGACTTACTTACAGGTACCTTGCATTACGTTTCGGGCTAGTACCGAACGCCCGGTTACCGTCGATTTGGGGACCAATTACCTTCAAAGCGATCTTAATCCTGTTTCGGTCCAAAAACAGGTACTTAGTCTTTTGGGTGGGCACGCCAAGCAGGGTGTCGTACCGCCGCTCTGGGACGGTCAGGCAGCCGGGCGTATTGCATCAATTCTCAAAGCTACCTATGAAGCCTAGTGGGATTTACCTGGTTGGGTACCTTTATTCACCATTAACAGAGCAGAATTGGGAATTGTAGTCCGCCAAAGTTTAAAAGCCGGTTTGGGGGCTTATATCGGGGTAGGTATTGGCATCATAAATCAGATGTACGTATCTACCAAGTTTTTGTCGGTAGAACAGCTGGCCCTTTCCCGGCTTTTGTTCGAAAATAGCCTGTTGTTTGCGGCCTTTGCTCATTTAGGCACTCCCTTTATAGCGGATAAATTCTTCGGACTTTTTCGCGATGACGAAGAAGAGCACCACGGTATCTTACCGTTTCTATTATTGCTTCCTTTTGCGGGCTCACTATTGTTTGGGATGTTGTACCTGGCCTGTTCCGATTCTATTCAGGCCTACTACGCCGTACGGTCCCCCATGATTTTGCAATACCATCTTCTGGTAGTACCACTTACCATTTTCTGGATCTATATATCTGTTCTGGAAGCGTATTGCCGTAACAACGCCCGCATTGCGGTTCCGGGTTTTATTCGGGAGGTCTACCTTCGGCTGGCCAACGTATTGCTGATTTTGCTTTTTGGGTTCGGGTGGATCAGTTTTGATTTTCTACTTTATTCCCTGGTTGGGGCTTACGGGGTGGCTATTATTTTGTTAATAATTTACATTAATTATCTCGGTAAATGGTACTGGCGGATGCCGGACCGTAGTATCCTTACCTCGGGTGTGTTGTGGCAGATTCTGGGCTACGGTAGTTTTACTTTGCTCGGTGGAATTGGTGTTAACCTTATGCTTTTCATTGATCGCTCTATGCTGGCTGGTGAGCGGGGGCTCGTGAGTACTGGTATTTTTATCATAGCCACTTACATAGCCGGAGTTATTGAAATACCGAGGAAGGCCATTGCTCAGATCTCTATTCCCTTAATTTCTACGGCATTATTAAACAACGATCTTACCCATGTGCAGCTCATGAACAGAAAATCAGCGCTGAATCAACTAATCGTCGGAGGAGTGTTTTTTCTGTTGATTTGGGCTAGTATTGACGAGATATTTTACCTGATACCCAAAGGTTCTACGTATGGTGAAGGCAAGTATGTAGTACTTTTCATGGCTATCGTAAAGGTTTTTGACATCGCTACCGGGCTCAATACCGAAATAATCTTGTACTCTAAATACTTCCGGTTTGCTACCCTGTTTATTGTCTGTTCGGCTATTCTGGGCTTTTGCCTCAACCTCTGGCTTATTCCGATATATGGTTTTACCGGAGCAGCCATTGCCACTGCTGTCACAACGTTAGTGTATTCGATTTCCCGAATGAGCTTTGTCTACTATAAGTTTGGGGTACTTCCTTTTTCGATCAAAACTATACAGGTGGTATTGATACTGCTGCTGCTCTATGCCTTTACTTTTCTCGTTCCTGACTATTCTAAAACGATTCTATCGGCCATGGCAATGCTTTTTTTGCGTTCTGGAATCCTTTTTGCGTTATTCATGACCTTTATTCTTTGGGCGCGAATTTCGGAAGAAATCAATAGCTTAGCCAATGGAGTATGGGTCCGCCTCCGGGGGGATGACCGTTAGGAAACCAAATTGGATACCGGACGAGTTTTATGTGCTAATTGAGAACCACAAAAAAGTATAATTTCACCATTTCCTCAAATAATTAAACGAAATTTTCGAAATGATTAAGAAGATAAAGAAAGGTGTTTGGAGTGGATTAAATAGCCTTGGGCTTGGTGGGAGCGTGCAGCTGTACCTCGAAAGCGCCCTGAAAAAATATGGTTGGTTCAAAAGCTACCACACGAAACGCTCCGTTGATGCCTCCGGCAACCCGCTTCCTTGGTATACCTACCCATTTATCATTTTTCTTGAACCTCGCATTAAGCCTACCTTTGAAGTATTTGAATATGGGTCTGGAAACTCCACAAAATGGTACGCGGGTAAGGTAAGCAGCATTACTGCCGTTGAGCATGAAACGGCCTGGGTTGATATTGTAAGGCCAATGTTACCCGGAAATGCTGAAATTTTGCACCGTGAATTAGGGGATACGTATATTCAAGCAGTTGGTGAAAGAAAAAGAAAATACGATATTATAGTTGTCGATGGTAGGAAACGAGTGAAATGTACCATGTTTGCCGCTGACTTTTTGACGGATAGCGGTGTGCTAATTCTTGATAATTCCGAACGGGAGTTTTACGATGATGCCAGGAAGTTCATGAAAGACCGTGGCTTCAGAAAACTAGATTTTTACGGTATGGCCCCGATTGTTAGTCACGAAACCTGTTCAACGGTTTTTTATCGTCCCGGTAACTGCCTTGATATTTGATTGCTTTCCGCAAACTACTGACTTACATTACTATTTTCTCGTAGGTAACTTTCATGGACCTCACTCCGCCCAAATTCTCCTTAAACCGCATCAGAGAAGATTTCTCGTTTCCCAAGTGATCCAACGAGGTACCTAAGTCAATAGCCTCAATGCCTTCTTTTTGGGCGTATTCGTATAGGGTAGCGTTGAGCAATACGGTGGGGCTGTAAGTACGGTAATCTAGGTTATCGGCTGGGCAAAAGTTGTATAACACTGCCTGGCTAGCCCTGATAGCAACGGTAAGACATACAATTTCTGAACCATCACGGACCACAAAAACAGTGGCTTCTTTGGGTAGTTTAGTTAATAACTCACGAAGTTGGGGAAGCGAGATGGAGAGCGTATACCCTTGTCGGTTGCGGCTTTCCTGTAAGAAATTATATACTTGTTCAGGGTCTGGATTCTCCCAAATAGTCCCAGTAAAACCGGCTTTGATTGATTTCCGGAATCGTCTTTTTTCTGGCGGCAAGATATGACACATAAATAAAGATGAAAGAACCGGGATATGGTGATTAATTTTGTTGGATTCTGTAAATCCACTTTCCAAATAAACTTTTCGGGTTAGATTTACTTGTCTCTTGTCATAAAGTATCGGCGGAGCTTTTATAGTTATTTTTCGGATAGTGTTTGCACTACACCAGTTTTCGACACATTGCAGCAAGTAGAGTACTACCTCGACCGGAACATCTGACTCGTGCTGAATTCCACCGAAGGGCGCATTAAGTAGTGACCACGCTTCTAAGGTACCAGGATCGCTGTGTATATCAAGCACAGCTTCGACCTGCGTCGTACTGGTGTTGCTTACCCAAAATGTATATAAATTTTCCTGCTCTTGTGTTGCATGGTATTTTTTTTGGTTATAAAGGAATAGGCCAATTCTACGCCGAGCAGGGGCAAGTTTCCAGGGGCTTACCCAAACCTCGTAAGTGCTGAATGTACCTAGTCTGGATCTATAATAGTGATTTTGCACTCTGTTGATATTCTTGGAATTTTTTGCGCTGTAACGTGGCCCTATCCCTTTTGGAGGGTAAAAGATTGTTTGCTCTTTAATCGGGGCTTTGCTAAACACTTTAATTAAGTAGTGATACGTTCGAATATAATTGAATACTATCGGTTCATATTGATAAATTTCTTATAATCAAGAGATGATAGCACTATTTCAATAGTTGAGGGGGGTGTATTTCAGTTTTGCA
>JBDNFP010000062.1:0-9736 GCA_041689775.1 Spirosomataceae bacterium | reverse complement strand
CAATACGATTTCGCCAGCAATTACAGGCGCATTAGTAGCAAACGAAACAGCTTATCAAGCGTACATTGATGCTAATCCAGCTTTATTTGATGCGCCAGCAACGGCAGCACAAGTACAAGCCATGATTACAGCAGTGAATGCAAGTCCTAATTTAACGATTAGTATTGGTCAACCAGTACCTAGTCCCATCGTAGGTCAACCTAGTTCTATTCCTGTAACGGTCACGAACACAGGCGCAGGTCCAAGTACAGGACTAATTACGGTGGTGACACAAATACCCAATAGTTCTTTATTTGGTCTGTTTCCGGTAAGTAATAATGGATGGACTTGTACAACGAGTGGTATAACGGCTACCTGTTCTTCTGCAAACCCAATCGCTAGCCTAGCCAACACAACTTTTAGTGTTCCCTTCATTCCAACCGCAATTCAAGTAGGAAACGCATTAACAATTCCGCCAGCCGTGGTCAGTGGGGGAGGCGAACCGATTGCCAATGCGGGAAACAACGCATCCAGCGCAATTACTACCTCAAATGTTACGTCGGCTAATTTGACACCGAATTTGACATTTTCTAGCACCGTTTTTACGGTAGCTACGAGTAAATCAGTTATTATAAATATTAATGAAATTGGTAATATTCCTACCAATGGAACTACCGTCGAAGTATTCATCCCTTTTTCTACTGGATTTACCTATGCTTTTAGTCCAAGCCAGACAAGTGTTACGGTTATAGGCACTGAAATAGTGAATAATCCAGATTGGACATTAACCGGTTATCCCACGGGTTTGTTACTCAGATCAAGCACAATAATTCCTTCCGGCGGTAGAAGTAGAATTGCTATTACTGTGACTGCAAATACTGCGGGAACCGTAGCAAATATTATAGCAAACATTTCGCCGAACGGAGGCGGAGAAACTAACAGTTTTAATAATTCTGCCACTTTAGCCCTATCAATCCAAAACTAACATTGCTATCACATTCTAAAAATAAATAAATGAAAATTTGTTTCGTAACAATCTTAGCCTTGCCCATCCGGTTTCCTACTGTATTTACTCAGGCAGCGCATTGGTAGAGATTAGAATTGCTATTGCTGTAAATACGTAGGCACCTTAGCAAATAGTACCCCAAACAGAGGTGGAGAAACTAACAGCTTTTATTGTTCTGCCACCTTATCCCAACCAATTCAAAATCAACATTGCTATCACATTCTAAAAAAATTAAATGAAAATCTATTTCTTAACAATCTTAGCCCTATTTTTTGGCTTAAATACTATTTTTGCTCAGTCGGCAGATCCTGCTGTAACGGGTGCAAACTTCGTTTCTAATCAAATCAACACAGGACAAACTTCCACATTAACCGTAAGTTTTGCTAATACTGGCTCCACGTACATTCCTATAAGTTCAATTGAATTGACCATCAGTACAGCTTTTAGTTACTACACGACCAATGGAACCACCGCTCCTACCGGAGCAGGCGCTAACTTTTTTACCTGGACTTATACTGGTGTGCCAGGGAGTTCTGATACCTGGAGAGGGGTGAATAATGTTGCCATCGGTGCTTTTAATGGTGGTAATATTTTATTGATTGTAACGGGTAATACGGTTTCACCTGGCTTTGAATCCACCAATATTAATGTTCAAGCAGTGGATAGTTTGAGTAAATTTAGTGATTCTCAGATTAATAATAGTCTTCAACCTCAGTTGAAAATTAATCAGGCTTGTCCGCTAGCGCCTGTGTTGTCCGGCAACACAAAATCCAATGTGTGTCCACTCACAACGGCTGATCTAACGACCTTGCAACCTGCAGCAGTGCCAGGACAAACCTTTGAATGGCACACGGTGGCAAGTAATCCAACCGCCGGAACTATAGTAAGCCAACCAACGCAAGTTCCAGCAGGCACTTATTATTTGTACGCTAAATCTGTTTGTTACAGTCCAGCTTCGGCAGCCACAACCGTTACAATTAGTGTATGTACAAGTCCAGACTTAACCATTAGCATTGGTCAACCTTCGCCTTTACCAGTTGCTGCGACTACTAGTTTTATTCCGGTAACTGTTACAAACATAGGAACAGCTCCCTCGAGTGGGTTAATTACGGTGACTGCGCAGATACCAGTTGGCACAGTATTTGGTATGTTTCCAGCAAGTAATAATGGATGGGCTTGTACAACGACTGGTATAACGGCTACGTGTACTTCCTCAGCACCGATTTTAACCGCAGCTAACACAATATTTAGCGTACCCTTCATACCCAAAGCAGCTCAGGTTGCAAATTCGCTAATAATTCCAGCAGCAATAGTAAGCGGGGGAGGTGAAGGAAACACGGGAAATAATAGTTCAAATACCATTACAACTATCAATGTATCAAATATAGACTTAATGCCGAATTACACATATTCAAGCACCACTTATACCATAAATAGCAGTAAAACAGTGATTGTAAATGTCAATGAAATTGCTAACAATTCTACTAATGGAACAGTCATATCCGTATTTATTCCTAATTCTGTTGGATTTACCTACTCTATTAATCCTGTCCTAACAAGCGTTACGGTTGTAGGCCCTGAAACAGTAGATAATCCAGATTGGACGATGACGGTAAATCCTGCTGGTATGTTACTCACCTCAAATGCAAATGTTGTCATAGCTGGTAACGGTAGAAGTCGAATTGCGATTACAATTACGGCAAATACAGCTGGCGCACGAGCAAACCTCACGGCAAATGTTTCGCCGAACGGAGGTGGAGAAACCAGTCATTTCAATAACATAGTTTCATTGGCTCAATCGATTCAAAATTAAGAGACCCCCTAGAAAAAACAGTGCCAAAACAAATCAGGAATAATAGTTGTTAAAACAAAACAATATGAAAAGATTTATCTTAACAATCTTTGCCTTCACAATTGGGCTTACTATTGCTTTTGCTCAATTCGCTGACCCTGCTGTGACTGGAGCCACGTTTTCCTCCAATCAAATCAACATAGGTCAGACAACTTTATTGACTGTTAGTTTTGCGAATACTGGTTCAACACCGATCCCCGTAAATTCAATTGAAATAACTATCAGTACTGCTTTTAGTTATTACACAACCGATAGTAGTACGGCTCCCACAGGTCCGGGAGCCGTACTATTTAATTGGACACATTTCGGAACTCCGGGAACAGCAGATGTATGGCAGGGTACTAATAAAGTTGTAATCGGAGCTCTTGGCGGGGGAAATATTGTATTTCTAGTGACTGGAAACGCTGTTTCACCCGGCTTTGAAGCAACGAACATTAATGTTCAACCCGTAAGTAATTTTAATGCGTTTCTTGATTTGTCCATTAATAATAGTCTCCAACCAGAATTGAAAATTAATAACGTTGTGTGTAAGGTAATCTGTGTTCCAATTTCTTTTTTAGTTATAAAGTCTAGATAAGTCATTAATTCGCAGACACTATTGCCCGTTATCACAACATAATCAAATCAGAAATTATGAAAAATCTAAAACCATCACACTATAACGTAGCAGATATCAACTTGGATGGTAAGGTAAATTATATTGGAACAGGGTCTGATTCAAGATTCATATACCAAAATGTACTGATGAATAATACTGCGAATAAATTTAATGATAGCTTTTCTGTCATCCGGGAGCAATTACCCAAGTAAGAGTTTTGAGTAAATCAGGTGGGGAAACTTCCCATTTTCAGATAGCTGGATTTTCCATTTGAAAAACGGGTTAAAGTTAGAGGTTTTGGTTTGTGAGGCTGTTTCGGAAGGGAATTAATAAAATTTTCTTCCGAAGCAGCCTCATTTTTACTGATACTATTCTTTCCAAATACTTCGCTGGATAGTTCTTTAAGGCCTTGAGCCAAACAATAGTTGGTGTAGTTTCTTTTTTTGCAATCTAATTTTTTGCCAACTAAATTCTATAGTTAGCAAGATCTTGATGTACCGTGCCTTATCTGGTGAGAAGGTTTCATTCAGGATAGAATATACCTAGTCTAACGCATCAGCGGATTTTGGAAGACTCGGTAGCTTGGCTGACGGCCCTAAGTAGCAGCGTATAGCCTTTACAGTAGGCCATCCATAGTGGGTGAGGGGCGAGTAGTAGTTGTTCAAAAGAGATAGAGTAGATATGGTAGTGCCTATGAGGAGTGTGGAGGCGTCTTTGGAATGTATCCCCCTATTCATTGAGTATTGCTGTAACGTATCGCTAGCCCAATTTCCAAAGAAATTCTAGTAGGAAATACCTAATTCGGCCTTAAATACTAGTGCATAATTAGTTTGTATTATTAATTTAGTCAAATTACTGGCTAATGTTCTATATATCAAATATTTACAAAAAGGTAACAGCTACAAGCTAATAGCTACTTATCAGATAATAAACTTTCTGTATCAATGCTACTCCATCGCTTACTAGGAATACTTTTATTGTTTTTTTGCTACGCCAATTTATCCGCCCAACCGAGTACGGTTTTTGAAAATGGGGAGGGAGGGTATACGTGTTTTCGAATCCCTGCCATCATAAAAGCGCCGAATGGTACTCTGCTCGCTTTTGCGGAAGGTAGAGTCACTAATTGTGGCGATTTTGGAGATGTTGATATTGTGCAGAAAGTGAGTAGTGATAACGGTAAGACTTGGGGAGCGCTTCGAGTAGTAGCCAGTAACACTACCCTACAAGCGGGTAATCCAACCCCAATTGTAGATCTGCTAGATCCGAACTACCCCAAAGGCCGAATCTTTCTGATTTATAACACCGGAAATGCTTCTGAGCAGGCCAACCGGGAGGGTGAAGGAGTTAGGGAAGTGTTGTACATTACTTCTACGGATAACGGACAAACCTGGACTATACCCATTACTATTACTACTTCTGTCCACCGGCCCAACAACCCACAATCTAATCAATCTTATACCTTTAAGGAAGATTGGAGATCGTACGCCAACACGCCCGGACACGGTTTACAGCTAACGAAGGGGAAGTACCAGGGACGTCTTTTGGTGCCAGCTAATCACTCAGAGGGACCACCCCAAAAAGAATTTCGTGACTACCATGCCCACGCGTTCTATTCAGATGACCACGGTGCTACCTGGAAGCTTTCAAACGTTGTAGAATACCCCGGCAGTAACGAGAGCACTGCGGCCGAGCTCTCTGATGGCTCAGTACTGATGAATATGCGTAATCAATCGGGTGATCAGAAATACCGGCTAACTACCCGAAGTACGACTGGAGGTGCGGTTTGGGAAAAGGCTCAGGTCGAAACTCAACTACCTGATCCGGTATGCGAGGGTAGTATTTTAAGCGCAAAAGCGTCAAGAAAGAAAAGTGCTTTATTTTTTTCAAATCTAAATAATACTACCAAGCGTGAAAATCTTACGCTATATACTAGTACCGATGACGGCAAGAGTTGGCAGGTTTTTAAAGTCGTTGACTCGGGTTCGTCTGCTTATTCAGATTTGGTTCAACCGCGAAATGGCCACATCGGAATCCTGTATGAAAAAGACGATTATAGGAAAGTAGTATACGTATCCTTCGGCATCAGATAATTGTAAAATTTTTATTTTTTTGGAATGAAAGTCACAGAAAGCAGGAATGAAATGTTTCACCTTTGTGTTAGTAGTCTACAAAATAGATAGATTTATTCCATAACACACAAAACAAATATAAATTATGTCAATTAGATTAGGAGATATTGCCCCGGATTTTGAAGCGAATACTACCCAAGGCCCCATTAAGTTCCACGAATGGTTGGGAGACAGTTGGGGATTGATTTTTTCACACCCCGCCGATTTTACACCGGTTTGTACTACCGAACTTGGTAAAACGGCCCTACTTAAAGGCGATTTTGAGAAAAGGGGAGTAAAGGTTATCGCAGTGAGCGTTGATGATCTGGACTCGCACAACCGCTGGATTCCCGATATTAATGAGGTCAACGGGGTAGAAGTGAATTTTCCGATCATTGCGGATGAAGGCCGTAAAGTAGCCGAGCTGTACGATATGATTCACCCGAACGCAAGCGAGAAATCAACCGTTCGTTCGGTCTTTATTATTGGTCCTGATAAGAAAATTAAGCTTACCTTAACCTATCCTGCTTCAACGGGTCGTAATTTCCACGAGATATTACGGGTGATTGATTCATTGCAATTGACAGCAGATTATTCGGTAGCTACGCCCGCCGACTGGGAGGATGGCGATGACGTTATCGTGGTTCCATCCATCAGTACGGAGGATGCCCAAAAGAAGTTTACTAAGGGAGTGAAGGTAGTAAAGCCCTATTTGCGCTACACCCCGCAACCCAATAAATAACAGAAAAAGCCATAAATTATCGAAAAAGCCGCTCTTTTTAGAGCGGCTTTTCTATTTTTGCAGACCAATGACCGCAAAAAAACAACATTCAGCATCATCGGGTCAGCCTCCGAAAAAGCCTTTACCACCCAAGGGTTGGGCTATTTTGGGTGGGACAGCCCTCCTTATTGGTTTATTGATTTTCTGGTTTAGTTATCGGAACGAGAACGAGTGGACCTTCGTGCAGAAATTCGGTATTCGCCTACCGCTACGCTATTCGCTCCATGGAATTGACGTATCCCATCACAACGCGCTTGTTGACTGGGAAAAGGTTAAAAAAGTACAATCAGAAAACGTTAAGATCGATTTTGTATACATCAAGGCAACCGAAGGTGCCTCCCACCTCGACCGGCAGTTTGAACGTAACTGGAAAGAGGCCAGAAAAGTGGGAATCAAACGAGGAGCCTACCATTTTTATAACCCTCGGGTGTACTCCAACGATCAGGCGGTCCACTTTATAAAAACTGTAAAAATGCAGAAAGGAGACTTACCACCCGTGCTTGATCTGGAAGTAGCGGCGGGGAAATCCGATGAGATTATTATTAAAGGAGTCCGGAACTGGCTGACACTAATTGAAAAGCACTATGGTGTACGGCCCATTATTTATGTCAATGAGCATTTTTACCGGAAATATATTGCCGGAAATTTTGATGACTATCCTTTGTGGCTCGCGGGTTACTCCAAAGCCCATTTAAATGATTTGGCCGAAAGTGCCAAAGTGCTGTTCTGGCAACATAGCGAAAAAGGTTACGTTGATGGCATTAGGGGATTTGTGGATTTTAATGTTTTTTTGCACGAGCCGGAAAAGTGGGAAGAGGTCGCAAAATAAGCAAATGGATGGACGCGTGAACTTGACTATAAGCTGAGAACCCTACTGAAATGAATAATGCTGCTGATATTCCGTCGGTTCGACTGAATAAATTTATAAGTGAAACGGGTTTTTGCTCCCGTCGGGAGGCCGATAAGCTGATCGAACAAGAGAAGGTGACCCTGAATGGTCGGTTGGCTGTTTTGGGTGATAAGGCCACCCGAAGCGATGAAGTAAAAGTTGATGGTAAATTAATTAACAGTGGTAAAAAGTCGAATATCTACCTGGTTTTCAACAAACCGGTGGGGATTACTTGCACCACCGAACGGCATATAAAAGGGAACATTATTGACTTTATTCGTCATCCGGAACGTATTTTTCCGATTGGTCGACTCGACAAACCTTCCGAAGGACTGATTTTTTTGACGAGTGACGGAGATATCGTCAATAAGATATTAAGAGCTGGAAATCAGCACGAAAAAGAGTACGAAGTAGCGGTTGACCGACCTATTTCGGCTGATTTTATTAATAAAATGCGGAATGGAGTGCCTATTTTAGATACCGTGACCCAGAAGTGTTTTGTAAAACAGGAGAGTAGATACGTATTTACAATCACCCTTACGCAGGGACTCAACCGGCAGATACGCCGGATGTGCACTTACCTCGGGTACTCGGTTACCCGGCTCAAACGAGTGCGGATTATGAACGTAACTCTGGAAGGACTTTCGGTGGGGAAGTGGAGAAACCTTACCGCTGGGGAAATGCGTACCATCAACGAAGCCATTGAGACATCCACTAAGACCGAGGAGGGATCTTTTTTCGGTCAGGATGACGATGACGATGACGACGTCGATTAGCGTATCCGCGACGAATATCAATACCAATCAATTGATTAAACTTGGCTGCTTAAAGTCAGTTCATTATAGTACTTATCTTTCCAATCAGAATAAACACATAGCTTATATGGATAATGCTCAGGAATTAATTGATTTATTACATCTCGAAAAAATAGAAGAAAATATTTTTCGGGGAGAAAATTATAAGTCGCCCTGGAAACGGGTTTTTGGTGGACAGGTGTTGGCCCAAGCGCTCCACGCCTGCTATAATACGGTACCCGAAGGACGGTTAGTTCACTCCATGCACGCCTACTTCATTTTGGCTGGGGATATTTCACAACCGATCATTTATGATGTGGATCGTATTCGTGACGGGGGGAGCTTTACCACTCGACGCGTGGTAGCTATCCAAAAAGGTACTCCTATTTTTAGTATGGGGGCTTCCTTCCAGTCGGTGCAGGAGGGGATGGACCATCAGATTAGTATGCCGAATGTGCCTTCGCCAGACATGCTGGTTTCGGACGAGAAGCTGGCCGAAGTGTTCAAAGAGGCGGCTCCCGAGATTTACCGTAGCCTTACTTTTCCCCGTCCGCTGGAATTTCGTCCCGTCGAAAAATTGAATCCAATGTCGGGTAAAGGATATGCACCATTCCGCCACGTGTGGATTAAAGCAAAGGGACAGCTACCAGATGATATCCGGGTGCATCAAACAATCTTGGCCTATGCGTCTGATTATAACCTACTCACAACGGCTACCTTGCCCCACTGGGATAAAATAAAGCCCAACGAACTCTTCCTTGCTAGCCTTGACCACGCTATGTGGTTCCACCGATCCTTTCGGATTGACGAGTGGCTGTTGTATGCCCTCGATAGCCCCAGTGCCTCAAATGCCCGCGGCTTCACCCGGGGTAATGTCTTTACGCAGGATGGGCAGCTGGTTGCTTCGGTGGTTCAGGAGGGCTTGATTCGGACCAGGGATTGAGGTAGACGTAAAAATATAATTCCCCGGTTACGCATACACACAGCTGGGGAATTATATTTTTCAGCCCACGGATCATTTTCTTGGGATAACGTCCTCCCAATTGATTGGTTAGGCTACCCAAAGGCACGAATAATCAATTTCGTAACCAAGCAACAATTCTAAGTGGGGCACCACTTCCGCCCTTTATCTTCATCGGGAGGGCCACCACATACGCACCTTTTGCGGGTAATTTGTCTAGGTTGGCTACATTCTCAAAACCCGGAATATTGAACCTGTAAAAAGTCTGGTGGGTCTTAAAGTCCTTCGACTGGCCAAAGTCAATGCTGGCGGTATCGATTCCTACGGCCTTTACTTTACGATTTTGGGTGAGCCATTCCGCTGTGGTAGGCTTAATTCCCGGGAAATGAAGTTTAGCCACGGCTTCTGCGCCTCGCTCATCGGTGCCTAAGTATTTTTTCGCGTCGGGGTATAGAGTACCATACCCGGTCCGGAATAAAACGATCGAATGATCGTCAATAGGTCCATTGATCATTTCCCAAGCCACTATATCTTCCACGGTGATCTGGTAATCCGGATTGGTCAAGGCTTTGTCCGAAACATCAATTATAATAGCATCGCCCGTCAGATTTTCGAGGGGTATCTGATCGTAAGCAACCGGTCATCCCCCTACTTACAAATTTAATCAGTCATTAGGAATTGGTATTTTTCCATCGATGGGGCAGCAGGTCGGAGAACTTGCCCTCGTAGCTGGGATCATTCATTTTTCTGAGCACATCCAGCAGCCAT
>JBDNFP010000061.1:0-2799 GCA_041689775.1 Spirosomataceae bacterium | reverse complement strand
GAGTTTTCCATCAACTGCTCAATTAAATAAATGTATGTTTAAATATGGTCAACTACTTAAATGCATCAATGGATGGGTTAAAATCTTGATCTAATGGCAGTAAAATAGTTTTACCTTCTATTCTGGAAAAGCTATAATCGCTTGCCAGATTCTCTTTAAAGCTTTTTGAAAGAACAACTTCATAGTCATCATTCACAGAAATCAGTCCTCTATCAAAAGATCTGTGAAGATTAGGGCAAAGAGCAATTCCGTTAGTCAAGCTATTATCAAAGCTTCCCGAAAATGGCATAATATGACAAGCATCTACCATAGTAATAATAAATGGAGCGGATACTCTAACTCCTGATATACAACAAGTTTCATTATACAATTTAACTATCTCTCTTCTAAACAGAGTCCCTCGATTATACACCTCAATCTTATAAGTTTCGGGGTCAAGGTTTCTTTTCAGGTTAAGCAATTTTGACTTACTGCTACCCTGAGTATCCTTCATCTCATTTTTCAAATCGTCAACATATGTTTCACACGCACCACTCATGAATTCTATGCTACTATTTGGGAAAGATGTTTTCAGAAGTGCCTGTTTCAGAATTTCTCGACTATCCTTATTCAATAGCAGTAAGGCAAGATTTTGATCAATTTCAGCGTAGGAGACAGCGGCACTCAAATTTCCAAAACTTCGCATGGATCCTGTATTTTCAACCCAAAGCACACAGCCTACGTTCGGGGTTAATTTCCACCAATTACCCTTTTCACCAGTTAAGTCAAAAAAGGGAAAAGCAAACCTTTGATCGTGCTCCGAGGTAACAAGCTTATTCCAAAAAACCGAAAATCAGTAGGTTAATTCCGGAGTGATAAGAATTCTGTTATCTTCAATTCTTCCCCGCTCGTATTGATGAAGAATCAAAAGAACAAGTATTGGCTTGTGAGGTGCACTGCCTTTTTTTGAGTCGCGACGCAGATGGGTAAAAGTAAAAACAAAGTAGTCGAGTATTTGAATACTAGTTTGCGTAAATAATTTTCTTCGTCAAGTACTCTTTCAATAGATTTTGAAATTATTGTGAAGCCATTTTTTCATAGCTTGGATTCAAGTAATAAACGCAACGGTAGATTAAAAGAGCCCGGCTGCCCCGAAAAGGGTCATGGCCCTTTTCGGGGCAGCCGGGCGGCGTCAAAAAACTTCATACTTTTGGGTCGCCAAACTCAAAATAAGTATGAGCCACCTGACGCTGGAACAAAGATACCAAATTTCCGACTTGCTTGGTGCAGGTCACTCAAGAGGCAAGATCGCCGAGCAGTTAGGCGTCCACAAATCGACTGTTAGCCGGGAGCTAGGGCGTAACAGCGACGGTCGCAACGGGGCCTACCGCCCTGATCTGGCCCAACGCAAAAGGGACGAGCGACAGAGGGCCAAACCCAAGAGAAAGCGCTTCACAGCTGCCATGGAAGCGTACGTGAAGGGTAAGTTGGAAAAGGACCTGAGCCCTGAACAGATCGCCGGAGAGGCCAAGCGGCAGGGCGTCGAATGCGCGAGTGCCGAGCGGATCTACCAGTACGTGTGGGCCGACAAGAAGCGGGGCGGGCGGCTGTACCGCCATCTGCGGACCAAGGGTAGGAAATACGCCAAACGGGGCAGTTTGAAGGGAAAAAGGGGGCAAATCAAAGATCGTGTGGACATTGACCAGCGTCCCGGGATCGTCGAGCAGAAGCAGCGGGTGGGCGATGTGGAGATGGATCTGGTGATCGGCAAGAACCATAAGGGGGCCCTGCTGACGATCAACGATCGGGCCACGGGGATGCTGAAAATGGGCTACGTGGAGAGTAAGGAGGCAGCCGTCGTACAGGCCAAGGCCGTCGAGTTGCTGACCGACTGGAATCGGACCGCGGAAGCGGTCACTTCTCCATACCATCACCACTGACAACGGGAAGGAGTTTGCCTACCACAAGAAAGTCTCGGAAAGGCTCGAAGTGGACTGCTATTTTGCCAAGCCGTACCACAGTTGGGAGCGTGCCGGGCGGCCGGTGCCGAGCCAATGAAAATTTGAATGGGCTGGTCAGGCAGTATTTCCCGAAAGGGATGAACTTTGGCCGAATTACAGAGCAGAGAGTGAATGAAGTAGTCGACATTTTAAACCAAAGGCCCAGGAAGAGGTTCGGGTACAGATCACCCGAAGAAGTTTTTCAAAACGCTACCCTAAATAACGAAGGTGTTGCATTTATTACTTGAATCCACCCTTTTGTCAGTGTATATGGCAAGTGCATCTGCTAAGTGTTTGGTCACTCCAAAATAATTTACAATCAAACCAAATGATTTGCCTCGTTTGGTTCTATTTACACGGGTTATTACTTGAAATAAATCATGCTCCCGTAAACTCTTGTCTAAATACATTACCTGCTCAATGGGTGCATCAAATCCTGTAAGCAAACGGTCACAAACGCAAATAATACCAATGCCTGATTCAGGTTTGTTGTAATCGTAGTCTTTTTTGAAACTGTTTTTTGCATCTGATTCGTAAGCTTCATTTCTTGCTTTGCGGACATTAAGATGCCTCATTTTGAATACCTGAAACTATGGCAGCAACTTTCAAAAATTCCAGTTGCTTTATTCTTTCATCGTCTCGTTCTTCATCAGGTAACGCTTTCAGCTCTTCTATCTTATTTTGTAATTATTTAGGTAGCCCAAGTGAAGCTGCCGCTTAGAACGTCGGTCAATTGATCGAAGACGTTCAGTTTGTTCTTTCTCATGGTGGAGCCGGGTGGCCGGAGCCATAAAGCCGGCAATACGGGCATAGCAAGCGG
>JBDNFP010000060.1:0-9895 GCA_041689775.1 Spirosomataceae bacterium | reverse complement strand
GTACAACCGGATGATCCGCGCATCAAATCGGAATACATTACTTACCAGTCCCCCAAAGGAGGTGGCCCCATGAAAGCCTTACTGTCGAGACCCGTAGGCGCCACCAAACCCCTCGGTGGCGTGGTGGTGGTACACGAAAACCGGGGCTTGAATCCCTACATCGAGGATGTCGGTCGTAGAGCAGCGCTGGCTGGCTTTATTTCCATCGCCCCAGATGCCTTAACCCCATTGGGTGGCTACCCCGGCAGCGACGACGAGGGACGCGAAATGCAGAGCAAACGTAATCGGGATGAAATGCTGGAAGATTTTATTGCCGCCTATGACTACCTGAAAAGTGGTAAAGAATGTAACGGTAAAATTGGCGTGGTAGGGTTTTGTTTTGGTGGTGGTATTTGCAACCTCATGGCGGTGCGCTTACCCGGTTTAGCGGCGTCGGTACCCTTTTACGGCGGACAACCAGCTACGGAAGATGTGCCAAAAATCCAGGCTCCCCTGCTGATCCACTACGCCGAACTAGATACTCGTGTAAACTCAGGTTGGCCGGCTTACGAGGAGGCTTTAAAGAAAAATAACAAGGAGTATACAGGCTATATATACCCCGGAGTCAACCACGGCTTCCACAATGATACCACGCCGCGCTTTGACAAACCAGCCGCAGACCTCGCCTGGGAGCGTACTATTGACTTTTTTGGCAAGAAGCTATCGTAGTGTAAAGCCATACGTACGGATTTTACTTCATTCTAAGGAGGTATTATAAAGCAATTTTTCATAGTCCCGAAGAGCAGTATGCAATGATCTTGGTACTATCATACTGCATCGGCACAAATTAGCATTTCGCTCCAACTACTTACGCAGACCAAATTCGGTTGGTGAACCGCTAAGTAGCGGTGGCTAGCACCGAATGAGGAATTGTCAGGGGAACAGCCATAGCAAATCGTCTTATAGATTGCTGTGGCTGTTCTTCCTTTGTGGCGTCCATATTCAAACTATTTATGGTGGTAGATCACACGATTGTGCCCTTTTCCAAACACACTGTAACGTATTTATGGATGCTAACTTACCAATCGACGAACATCTCTGGCTCCGACTGATTGAAGGAGATGAGGTAGCATTTACACAATTGTTTCAACGCCATTATTCTACACTGGTTAGTTACGGAAAGTCATTCATTAAAGACACCGATCGGGTACAGGATTGTATTCAGGATGTATTTGTAGATATTTGGCTCTACCGATGTTCCCTAAACCATTCCGTTTCAGTTAAAGCTTACCTATTTTCCTCTGTTCGGAAACGCATTGCACGCTTCTACACCCGTGACCATATCTTCCGGCATACTACCTCACTCAATGACGTTGAGTTTTCCATTACGTTTACGGTGGAAGACCGTCTGATTGCGAATGAAGAAACAGCGGTCCGAATTTATCAGCTTAATCGGCAGATTAATTCCTTACCCCCGCGTCAGAAAGAAGCCTTGTTCCTGAAATACCATCAGGGCTTAAACACAGAGCAAATTGCTGAGATACTCAATATCAACTACCAGTCAGCCAACAATTTACTCCATAGAGCATTGGTCCAACTTCGCAGGGAACTGAAAGGAAATGTCTCGCTTCTTCTGCTCCTCTTTTCCGAATTAGTTTAATTTTTTCAAAAATAATTACCATTGACTGAGTATTGGCTCAAAAAGCTGTCCTCTCTGCCTTTGAAATACCCTTTCAGATGCAGCAAAGAAACCAATACCAATCCGTTGAAAACTTCCTGAATGACGAGTCCTTCCGAAAGTGGGTACTCGAAGGACAAGGCAACCACGAATGGGAGGAATGGGCACTCGAAAACACGCAAAGGGCAAAACTCGTGGAGGAAGCCCGGGAATGGCTATTGGCTTTACACCTACCCAATGAAACTATTTCCCTGGTGGATGTTCAGCTAGCATTGCAGCATACCTGGAACAAAATTAGAGCCATCGAGGATACGAGCGGTAAGGCAAAAACTCATTTCCGGCCACTCTTTTGGTGGCGGGTTACTGCCTCGGTACTACTAGTTAGCACCCTACTGGGCGTAATTTATAGAATGCAGTCCGATACGCTGCCGGAGCCACAACAGAAAACACATTCTATGGCGGAACAAACTTCCGCTCTTGTAGAAAAGAAAAATATTACCGGTCATCCGCTTCTTATCATGCTTGCTGATGGTAGCTCTGTCTTACTGCAACCCAATAATACCTTACGCTATCCGCCAGTATTTGAGGAAAAAGAGCGTAAAGTCTACCTCTCCGGCGATGGTTTTTTTGAAATTAGCAAGGATTCCGAAAAACCATTTTTTGTGTACGCCAACGAACTTGTCACCAAAGTAGTTGGTACCAGTTTCAGAATAAAGGCATTCTCTGACCAAAAAAACGTGGAAGTAGTCGTTCGAACTGGTAAAGTGAATGTTTCGGCCGGAAATTCCGACCAGGAAGGTTTACTACTTCTGCCCAATCAGGGGGTTCGTCTGGCGCGTCAGAGTCTGGTTTTTGAAAAAATCGAGGATCTGACCAAGGAGAAAAACCACTCTCAGGAACTAAGCAACATTGAGAGGTTAAGCTTTGAATTTACCGACGTTCCTGTTTCGCAAATTTTCAAAACCATCGAACAAGCGTATCTGGTAAAAATTGATTTCCCCGCTGAAAAATTAGCTAATTGTTATTTAACCACTTCATTGAGTGACCAGCCTTTATCGGAAAAACTAAAAATTATTTGCGAAAGCTTGGGTGGGCGTACCACCTACGCTATAAATGAAAATAAGATCACCATCCATTCCAGTGGATGCAACTAACCCAAACCAATAGCCTATGCCTTCAACTTGAACTAATTAAAAAACGAGCGTCGAAATGCTGTAACATATCAAACGCTCAGGGTACCCTAACCATGTTCTGTAAAACATATCCTCCGTGAGGAAAAGGGAAATGATTAAGCCAAGACTCCTCTAAAAAGTGTCAATTAAACCAAATTAAAAGTATGAAAATATCTTTAACCCGTAAACGATTACTCTATCGAATCGTGCAATTATCTGTGTTACAAATCGTGATGACCCTATTTTTTCCCGGGATTACTTTGGCAACCTCCGTAAAGGGGCAGAGTATTCTTGACCGAAAGGTATCCGTCCAGCTATCGGGGCAATCTCTCGGTAACGTGCTGACGTCATTGGAAAAATCGGCCAAAGTGAAATTCTCGTACAACTCACGTACGGTAGATCTCAGCCGTCCGGTTACGATCAAGGCCACAAATGAGCCTTTGTCCGATGTGTTGTCCCGGATTCTTACCCCTATGAAAATAAACTTCTTACAGGTAAGCAACCGGATTGTACTTCGCAATGAAACTACGGGGAGCCTAAATGAGATCAATAAGGTTTCTTCGCTTTCCATACCAGTACGTCTCCCACTAGACTTTATGGTGACCGGAAAGGTGACAGATGAGAATGGAGAGGGCTTACCAGGTGTAAGTATTGCAGTGAAAGGTACCCAGCGAGGTACCACCTCTACCCAGGATGGTTCGTATTCGATTGCCGCAGTTGATGCGACCTCCATTCTTGTTTTCTCTTTTGTAGGATATCTTTCTCAGGAGATTCCTGTAAACAATCAAAATCAGATTAACCTAAGCCTAAGTACAGATACCAAAGCCTTGAATGAAATCGTGGTAGTAGGATACGGTACCCAGAAAAAGCGCGATCTGACGGGAGCTATTTCCAGTATTTCCAGCCGGGATATTGCCGAAACACCGGCCGCCAACATATTGCAAAACGCCCAAGGACGCCTGGCGGGAGTGGATATCGTCAGGGCCAATGGTAATCCCGGTGCCGCGCCCGTAATCCGGATAAGGGGTAATCGCTCCATCACGGCGGGGAATGGCCCACTGTATGTGATCGACGGCATCCCTACGGAGGTAAGCATTAACGACTTCAACCCCACGGATATCGAGTCAATGGAGGTACTGAAAGACGCCAGCTCAGTAGCCATTTATGGATCACGCGGAGCTAATGGGGTCATCCTCATCACCACCAAGAAGGGTAAAGCAGGGAAAGCCGTCATCAGTTACGACGGCTATTACGGCATCAAAAAAGCCCAGAAAGACCTCAATCTTATGAATGGAGAGCAGTTTGCGCGCTATTCTCGGGTTTCGCGGGGAATCGATGGTGCCGATGCAAGTAAAGACAACATCTTCTTTGATCCGCTGGAAAGTGAGAACCTCAAAAATGGCATTGAGACCGATTGGCTTGACCTCATTTTACGTGACGGCAAGCAGCAGCAGCATCAACTCTCGGCTAGTGGAGGTTCCCAAAACACAACTTATTACCTATCAGGCGCCTTTTACGATGAGAAAGGTGTCATGCAGCAGAGCGATTACCAACGGTATTCGTTCCGGGCAAATGTTGAAACCAAACTCAGCGAGCGTTTGCGCGTAGGGCTGAGCTCCACGGTTGCCAGTGATTTGCAAAATGTAATGAATAACGCCCCTTACACCAACGCACTGCGGTTTTCTCCCTTGGTAGAACCTTTCGACAAAGAAGGCAATTTCGTGACCTACCCCAATCCCCGCGAGGGGCTGGTGACCAGCCCATTGCTAGAGTACCAACCCGGCCAATACACCGACGAGCAGAAGAAGTACCGGATTTTTGCCAACATTTTTGGAGAATATAAAATTTTAGAAGGCCTGACTTATCGCCTCAATTTTGGCCCAGATTTCAGTACATCGCGCCAAGGTGAATACAACGGCACACTGGCGGGTAGCGCCAATGTCGCCGAAGTGACTAACCGCCAAATATTCGCCTACACGCTCGAAAATATTATGACCTATGCCAAACAAAAGGGTAGACACTCACTCAATGTCGTTGGACTATTCAGTACGCAGCAAAACCGTACGGAAACCTCCGGGGCGCGGGCGCGGAATATCCCGGTCGAGTCTTCCCTTTTCTACAACCTAGGCAGCGCGCAGGACATCCTTGGAATAAGTAGTTCGCTCACCAAGTGGGGCCTCGTCTCTTACATGGGCCGCATTAATTACAGTTTCAACGACCGATATCTCCTGACTTTAACGGGTAGAGCCGATGGCTCCTCCCGCCTCTCACCCGGCAACAAGTGGGCATTTTTTCCCTCTATATCCGCCGGCTGGGTACTTTCTGATGAGGCCTTTCTTAGCAGCAACAAAACTATATCGTTCCTGAAACTTCGGGCAGGTTACGGCGCGGTGGGTAATACGGCCATCAATCCCTACCAGACTCTGGGTGGGCTGGAGCGCTCGGTATACGCCTACGGCAACGATCCGGCCTTCGGTTATGGATTAAATATCATTCCAAATCCTGATTTGCGATGGGAGATTTCCAGTACCTTGAATGTGGGCATGGATTTCGGTTTGCTTAACGACCGCATCTCGGGTTCGTTGGAAGTTTATAAAACCAACACCACCAATTTACTCCTTAATCGACTGATCCCCATTACATCTGGCTACAGATCCGTTCTTCAAAATATTGGCTCCACCAGCAACCAGGGCTGGGAGTTGACGTTGAACGGTAGCGTACTACCATCAACCAGCAGCCTACGTTGGGAAGCAGGATTAAATGTTTTTAGCAACAAAGAGAAAATTGTGGAATTGTTCAACAATGGTGACGACGTCGGTAATGGCTGGTTCATTGGACAACCGATCCAGGTTTTCTATAACTACCAGCAAGAGGGTATCTGGCAAACTAACCAGGCCGATGAAGCCGCCAAGGTGAAACAACTACCAGGCGATATCCGTATCGCCGACGTGAATGGCCGCGACGCCGCTGGCATCCTTACCAAACAACCCGATGGACAGATCAACGCGGATGACCGCACTGTGCTTGGCTCAACGGTACCAAAGTGGAGCGGAGGCTTGACCAACCGATTGAACTATAAAGGCATCGATTTTTCCTTCCTCGTATACGCCCGTCAGGGACAGATGATCAGAAGTGATTTTCATAATCTCGGCGGAAACCTCTGGCAGGGACGCTATAATTCTATCAACTTTGATTATTGGACACCCACCAATCCCGCAAATAAAATCCCTGAACCATCAGCCGCCTCGGCCCCACTGTACGATGACGCAGTTCGTTTTTATGATGGCTCATTTATCAAGATTCGTAACATTGTCCTGGGCTACACCATTCCTAAAAAAATCAGCTCAAAAATTGGCCTGAACAGCTTGCGCTTATATGCCACTGCCGACAATGCTTTGATTTTTTCACCGTATAAACTTGTGGATCCTGAAACCTCAAACGGAATAGTAGGCGGCAGCTCGCCCATGACCTCGGCGACTTATGTATTTGGTTTAAACTTGAAATTTTGAAAGGGTTTCCGGCTGTAAGCTATCGGTATTCAGCCAAATGAGTACACTCCTTCAACTGTATGATAACATTTATAATCATGAAAAACATTAGATACACAACCTTCGCTGCGGCGCTACTTCTTGGCCTCTTTTCCTGCCAAGGCATTTTGGAAGAAAATCCCGTTGGCCTGGCTACCGCCGAAAGCTATTATTCAACGCCTAAAGGTATTGAAGATGGCTTGAAAGCCTGTTACACACCATTACGAGGGTTTTATGGTACCCAACAAGCTTATTTTCTGACCGTTACTGGTACCGATATGTACACCAATGGTTTTGGCGGGGCTACTAACCTCCCTGACATCAACAACTACTCCCCCAATTTTCTTGGATCTGAAAATTACGTCAGACTCATCTGGGACAATTTTTACGTGGGAATCAATCAGGCCAATGCGGTCATTGCTCGCGCACCCCAGGTGCCGGGCATGAACGAAGCAACGCGAAGTCGCATTATCGCTGAGGCGCGTTTTCTGAGGGCATTGTACTACTTCCACTTGGTTCGTCAGTTTGGCGACGTTCATTTTACCCTCGAAGAAACGCAGGGAGTCGAAACAGAGGCGCGGCGCTCACCCGTAGCCACTATTTATCAGGAGGGTATCTTACCCGATCTACAATTCGCAGTAGCTAATCTACCCGCAAAAGCCAAGGATTACGGTCGGGCTTCGAAACATGCAGCGGAAGGGCTTTTGGCCAATGTACACCTGACACTAGGTAATTGGGCCGAAGCCGAGAAAATGGCAGCCACGGTCATCAACAGCAACGACTTTCAACTTGTTAAGAACTATGTTAACTTGTGGGACGTCAATAACGACGTCAATTCTGAGGTAATTTGGTCGGTGCAGTATACCGCTGATCCCCTCACCAACGGACCGGGCAACACCGGTCACCTCTATTTTCAATTCGACTACACCCGTAATCCGGCAATGATTCGGGATATTGAAAACGGACGACCATTTCAGCGCTTTATGCCTACTAACTATACACTAAAACTGTTCGATTTGAGCAAGGATAGCCGTTTCGATGGGTCATTCAAAACTGTATGGATTGCCAATCGGGCAGGTACGATCAACGGCAAGAAGGTGATGCCGGGTGACACCGCAATCAAGATTGTGTTGAACCCCGTGCCTGACGCCCTGCAAAAAACCGTCCCCTACTGGCTCATTGATTTCAACGACAAGTGGGTTGCCAGCGTCACCGACCCGTTGGAGATTGGGGGTGCCAGCCGTCGACAATTTCCGACCCTTAGAAAATACCTGGATCCACTCAGGACGAGTGTCAACGCCGAAGACGGGCGTCGTGACTTTCTCGTCATTCGGTTGGCCGAGATGTACCTCATCGCGGGTGAGGCCGCCTTCCGGCAAGGCAATAACGTAAAGGCTGCCGAGTACATCAACGTGATCCGCACCCGCGCCGCCCTACCCGGAAAGGTAGCCGACATGCAGGTAAAAGCTGCCGATATGAGTCAGGAATTTTTCCTCGATGAGCGGGGTCGCGAACTAGCGGGCGAAATGCACCGCTGGTACGACATTAAACGCTCGGGAAAATTCATTGAACGCTTGATGATGTACAACCTCGATGCCGCCGCAAACGTAAAGCCAACGCATATCGTCCGGCCCATTCCCCAGACGCAGATCGACCGCGTGACCAATCCGGGGGACTTCCTGCAGAACCCGGGGTATTAAAAGACCAAGTTATCAGAAGTCAATACTTGCAGTTTAAGAAAGTATTTATATCAGCAAAAGACAGAAAATTCATGTTAAAAAAGGGACTATTGTTCGGTAGCACACTTACAGTACTATTGCTTTTACTGAGCAGTATTTCTTTCCGAAAATCACAACCACCCAATGTGCTATTTATTTGCATTGATGACCTCCGCCCCGACCTGAAATGCTACGGGAATGATAAAATTTATTCCCCTAACCTGGATGCCCTGGCCGCGGAGTCCAGTTTGTTTACCCGACATTACGTAACCCAACCTACCTGCGGGGCTTCCCGTTTTAGTCTGTTGACCGGCCGTCGTCCCCGGACGGCGGCCGAACTTACCAATGCTGCCATTGAACGGAAAATCAGCGGGGAGCCACGGACTGAACTACCGGAAACCTTCGTGGATCAAATCCGCCGTAGTGGCTACTATACGGTGGGCATCGGCAAAATCAGCCACTCGCCGGATGGCTACGTGTATGGGTATGAAGAGCCAAAAAGTAATAAGTTGGAGCTACCCCACAGCTGGGATGAAATGTTGCTGGACGCCGGAAAATGGGTGACGGGTTGGAATGCATTCTTTGCCTACGCCGACGGCTCCAACCGACAGAGCCGGAATGGAGACGTAAAACCGTACGAAAGTGCGGATGTATCCGACGATGGCTATCCCGATGGATTAAGTGCCCAACTTGCCGTTACTAAACTGAACGAACTGGCGAAGAAAAAGCAGCCGTTTTTCCTGAGCGTAGGCTTCTTCAAACCTCACTTACCTTTTAATGCTCCAAAGAAATATTGGAACCTTTACGACGAATCAAAGATTTCGCTGACACCCTCTCCTACCATCCCTGAAAACGTACACCCTGCCAGCCTGCAAAATAACGGCGAGTTTAACAACTATAAGGATGGTGACGAAGAGGCTACCCTCACGCATCCCGTTTCGGATGCCTACGCCCGCAAACTGCGCCATGCTTACTATGCCAGTGTAAGCTACACGGATGCGCAGGTCGGTAAAGTACTGGATGAATTGAAAAGGTTAAAACTGGACAAGAGCACCATTGTGGTCGTATGGAGTGACCACGGCTGGCATCTGGGTGATTACCGGGTATGGGGCAAGCACACCATTTTTGAGCGGGCGGTTCGGAGTGTCCTGATGGTAAAAGCACCAAATACGGCCACCGGGCAGCAACGGGACGAGATTGTCAGTAGCATAGACATCTACCCCACTATGCTCGAACTCTGCAGGCTAAAACCCGCCACCGAACTGGATGGGAAAAGCTTTGTCCCCCTTTTACAAAAAGGGAAAAAACCTGCCTGGGATAATGTAGCATATAGCTACTTTAACCGGGGGATCAGCGTACGTACCAACCGGTATCGCTTTACTAAATACTTCCGTAAGCAGGAACCAACGGTAGAGTTATACGACCATGATACTGATCCAAACGAAAATCACAATGTAGCGGAGCAGAACCCGGAAGTGGTAGAAAAACTAACGCCCGTTTGGGCCAGAGGAAACACCGGTGTGTACAAATAAGTTGGCGTAAGATGAGGACATTTTTTGCTCTTCGCCCTTTTACAGTCAACAGAAATCCACTGCGAAGGAGTAGCCCCATCGGGTCGAACGGCCGAAGTAGTGATACCCAGTAAATCAATCCTAATATCCACAGATATAAATTTTCTCATTTAGTAACGATTAAAAAATAACTTGGTAAAATTGCTTTTCACCTCACGACTAACTTACATTGATCAGCGAAGACGAAATCAGATATTACAGTCAACTGGACGAGCGCCAGCAGCGGGTTTTCCTCGGCTTGAAAGCCAAG
>JBDNFP010000059.1:0-9922 GCA_041689775.1 Spirosomataceae bacterium | reverse complement strand
GCTGAATACGGACTGAATGTTGTGTCCAAACTCAAAACAAACGCTCACCTGATACTGCCTTTTGAGGAGCAATATGCTGGGGTCGGGCGACCAAGGACATTGGGCGACAGGGTGAGGTTTACGGATATTGCTGAAAGGTTTTTTGTTTCAACACTGGAAGACAAAAACTCAACCGTTTCAACTAGGATTTATCAGTTTGAAGCCTTCACGCCAAAAATGTCGGGCCTTAAATTGAATGTTGTGGTCATGATTCATACACATCAGATCACCAAAAGAGTGAGTCGTACCATTCTCTTCACTAATGACTTAACTTTGGATGCTCTGGTATTGATCAACTATTATTCGCTCAGGTTTCAAGCGGTTCGCCGCTGCGATAGAGTTTGACTTTGGAGATGCCAAACAATTTTACGGCCTGTCTGATTTTAAAAATTACAAGAAAACCCAAGTGACAAATGCGGTAAATAGTGCGTTCACAATGAATGTTGTTGGCAAGTTGGTCTTAGAAAAATATAAAGTAAAGCTCAACTGTCCAAGTAGGGGGATAATAGATTTGAAAACAGTGTTTCGAACTCAAAAGTATGATGAAATACTTTTAAATAATATCAAGATAGAGCCTGATGATTTTTTAGATAGCCCCCAATTCCTCAACATCGCCAGAATGGAGGCTATTCATATTTGAAAATGGCGAACACATTGAAATATAACCACATGTTATTACAAAAGAGTGCCGCTAATAAACTCCGCTCCTCACAACCTCTTCACCTCAATCCAGATATCCGTGTTTCTTCCCTTGTCGTCACTGCACGATATTTTGACCCGGCCGGGTGGTGGGCTCATGAATACCGCGTCTGCAGGTGCGCTTTTCTGATAGAGCTTGTCATTGATGTACCAGTATACTTCTTCAACATTATTGGCAGCCTGACAGCTCAGTAATAGTTGCTGAGGTTCGTCGCGCCGGATGTAATATTCACTCCCCTCATTTGGACTTACAATCAAAGGTGCCCCTTCGCGATACACCCGCTCACAGGCAGGGTTATGGGGCGGCTGTTTTTCGTAGGGTAGTTTTTTTAGTTCGTAGTAGGCAATGAGTTCAGGGGCGAGGTTGGGATATGAGCGTCGCTCGTACCCGTTGGCGGGTAGGCAGTAAGGGCAGTAGCTTAGCTTGGCGGCCTTGTCCGTAAAGACCCACTTTTGGTGCGAACAGCGTCGGTAGGGCGATATGCCCATGAGATGGTAGTCTACGATAGGATGGGTACAATACTCCGAGGGAATATCCCCACTCACAGCACAAACTTTCCGCATTGCAACGGCATCAGGTGCCCGGTACCAGCCTTTGGGCGAATTATAATCCAAGCTATTAAAAACCGAAAAGAGTAGGGGAGTGGCGGTTTCGGCTCCGCTTAGCTCGGGTACTCCCGCTCCCGAGAAGTTACCCACCCAAACGCCCACGGTGTAGCGCTTGTTGTAGCCCACACTCCACGCGTCGCGTCGGCCGTAAGAAGTACCGGTTTTCCAGGCGATTCGGGGAAGGTGGTAGGTATTGTCAAAGTTAGTAGGTAGGTCGGGCCTTGTAACCTGCGTAAGAACGTTGGTGATAAGAAAGGCCGCTCCGGGCGAAATAATTTCACTCCCCTCATCCGCTTGTCTTACGGAAAGATTAGTGGGCGATCCATAGGTAAGCGGCCGGACTTTCCCTTCGTGGGCGAAAGCCGTAAACAGCCGGGTAAGTTCTTCCAGCGTGACGCCGCACCCTCCCAGAATGAGCGATAGTCCCAGGTCTTTGGCCTGCTTGCTGACGGTTTGAAAGCCTGCCTTTTTGAGTTGTTCTACCAGCGTGGGAGTACTTACCTCTTTTAGCACTTTCACCGCCGGGATATTGAGCGAATTAGCCAGGGCAAACTCCACCGTCACCGGGCCGTTGAATCGCTGGTCGAAATTCTCAGGTTCGTATCCACCGAAATTGGTTGGAACATCGTTCAGCACAGTTTTGGGAGTGATCAACCCTTTGTCAAAAGCCGTAGCGTACAGCAGCGGCTTTAAGGTACTACCCGGCGAGCGTACCGCCCGGATACCGTCTACTTGCCCTCCGTCATATGGATTACTGAAATCGGCCGAGCCTACGTAGGCCTCCACGGCCATGGTTTCATTGTTGATCACCAATACGGCGGCATTATGAATATTACTACTTCGCAGTCGGTTTACGTAGTTTCGTACTAAGTCTTCGACCTGCTGCTGCTTTTGCGGACGAATGGCCGTGTAGATCATGTATTCACCGGGGTACTGGTTTTTCAACCGTAGAGCCAGGTGCGGAATCTCGCGGGGTGCCGGTCGGCGTGTTACTTGCAAAGGCTCGTTGAGTGCATCCTGTATGCTATTTTTGTCAAAAAGGGCTTCTTCCTGAAAGCGTTTGAGCCAGGTGTTCCGAGCAGCGAGCAGGGTAGTTTGCCGGGTATCAGGGCGAAGGCTCGACGGACGGTTGGGCACAATGGCAAGCGCGGTGATTTCGGCCAGACTTAGTAGCTGAGGCGGCTTGCCAAAATAGATCAGCGAGGCCGCTTTGATGCCCTCAATATTACCGCCATACGGTACCAGATTCAGGTAGAGTTGCAGGATTTCAGCCTTAGAGTAGTGGAGTTCGAGCTGAAAAGCCTGTAATATCTCGATGAACTTACTACCGTAGGTGCGTTGGCGTGGTTGTAAGAGCCGCACCACCTGCATGGTGATGGTAGAGGCTCCGGAGGTACGGCGTCCGGTCAGTAAGTTACGCAGGGCGGCCCGACCCAATGCCAGTGGATTCACGCCCGGATGGTAGGCAAAAAAACGATCTTCTTTATAAATCAGCGTTTTTCGGAGCAATGGGGTGATTTCCGACACTTCTGTATACAACCGCCATTTATCATCTTTACTCAGGAAAGCGTGCAAGACGGTACTGTCCGCCGCCAGAATCTGCGTAGAGTAAGGTACCTGTGGCCGGAATGGGAAGGCAAGGTCCAGTAACAGGAAAGTTGTCACCAACAGGAACAGTACGCGCAGTAGATTCGATCGCGTCAGGGTTTTGAGGTAGGTAGCAACTCGGTTATTCAAGGGTTCGCTATAAGATCATACATGGGTACAAATAACGAAATTTCCGGGCAGCGGACATATACTGCCCTCGGAACTACCATGTTGATGCCTGATTTGCAAAGAATTATCGAAAAACTTTTCTTAGCCTACATAGCTATTGGTCCGAATTATGGAAGCCCGTTGGCAAAATCTCCGGCAAGGGTACTCCGCATAGCACCGCAATGGCTGGGTAGTGCTCGATACTGATCTTATGCTTTTTATTGATCCAGTTGTTGTAGGTAGCCTGCGATACATGTAGAAAAGAGGCCATTGTTTCCTGTGAGTAGCGGTGGGTTTTGCGGTAGTTTTCCAGAATATCGATTACACAATGTGGCATGAAGTGCTAGGTTGGAGTGGTACATACTATTTAAGTTTTTCTGCGTGTGCGTTGTATGGGTACGGATACAAGTTTAAAGAATTATTCTAGAAAATCTAATGTATTTGTACACTAAAAATTTAATCGATTGAGAAGTTGGGGGGGGGTAATGTATTGATATACAGACCATTGATAGGAAATTTTTATATTAACTACTTAGTAAACGGTCACAGTTTTTTCCACTTTATCCACGACTTTAAACCAGCCTCTGCCATACCGCCCGCCTCTTCCCTTTCACTCTAAACGGAAAACTTATTAGGAACCTGATAAAAATTATCAGCAATCTAATAAAAATTATAAGGAATCTGATAGGAATCGCCGCGACCGGGAGTGACATTTGAATTATCAACACAACTCGTCAGACACTAAGCCACTATCTGTACACAAAATTTTATCCTCGAAGGTTTTTAGTCCACCTGATAGAAAATGCAGGCAGAGAGTATTCAAAATAACCAAGATTTGTAGATAAACGAATGAAAAATCTGAATCCTCAACTACTTCATAGAGTTACACGTGAGCTGCTGGGTGGCAAAGCGAAGGTTACGCAAGATACCTGGAAAGAATCCCTGGAACGGCATCCCCAGTACCCCAGTATGCAAAGCTTATCGGATACGCTGCACCGTTGGGGCTTCGACAATGCTGCTCTCCGGTTGATTCCCGAACAATTGGCCGAGCTTCCCCATCCTTTTATAGCCCATTTTCGTGACGAAGGCGGCAAATTTATTGGAGTATTAGACCGGAAGAAGGATCAGTTCAGGATTACGGACGGGTTGAAGGAATCATGGGTAGACATGGTTACCTTCGAGAAAAGTTGGTCGGGGGCCATTCTGTTAGTTGAACCCAAAGAGAAGAATGGAGATCCAGAATATTTCCACAAAAGGAACAATGAAATACTTCAAAAGCTTCGCTTGCCCGTATTGTTCAGCACATCTGCTTCACTCATTCTGTTTACACTATTGGTGCTTCCAGCATTCAGTATTGTTGTTTTAAGCTATGCTTTTTTATCCATTGTGGGTTTAGCCCTAAGTACTGCTCTGGTATCCCTACACGTAGACGGAAAAGGATCACCCGCCCGGAGGCTCTGCCAAACATCCGATACCACTGATTGCCACAGTATTCTGGACAGTCCGGCGGCGAAGCTATTCGGCCTCTTTTCCTGGGCTGAGTTGGGGATGCTTTACTTCGGTTTCCAGTTAGTAGCTTTGCTGATTGGAGTGCTCAGCCAGCAGCTAACATCTACTCTTGGTATACTAGCCGGGCTTGGTTTACTGGCAGTACTTTATGTACCCTATTCCATTTATTATCAAGCCCAGGTAGTACGCCAATGGTGCCGCTTCTGTTTGGGAGTACAGGCAGTCCTGACTTTGCAGGCAAGCCTGAGCCTTGTTACCCATTCTTTTTCATTCAACGTCTTTTCAGTATTTCCATATACTCCTTTTGTATGGGGAGTGGCACTTCCCGTATTAATATGGCTGATAGTTAAACCCCTCTGGATAGAATCAATAAAAGGCAAAGAAGTCAGCCGAAATCTCCGCCGCTTCCAGTCCAACGAGAAGTTGTTTGCAGATATGCTTGCCAGCCAAGAGGCTGTGCCGCCAATTCCGAGGGATATGCCCGTATTGCGGTACGGCAATCCCGAAGCAGCTAACACTCTTACCGTCGTGACCAATCCGTTTTGTGGGCCGTGTGCGCAGATGCACGAGCGAATCGACAAATTATTAGCGGCAAATCCCTTCGTTAAGATTGAGACAATAGTGCTTACTGGCGACGACCCCAATGAAAAGCGTGCGCGGTTGGCTGCCCTTTGGTTAGCACTGCAAGAAAAAGGGCAGGACGTTCAGATGGCAATGAAGCGGTGGTATAAGCTGCAAACAAAGGACATAGATTCCTATGCCCAGGGGATAAACGATGCTGTCGATGAGCCTCAGATGGAAAAAGTCATGACATCGTCTGAATGGGTAAACAAAGCAAATATAAATGCTACACCTACCGTACTTTTAAACGGCAGACGTTTCCCAGAACCATTCCAGGTCGAGGATTTGAGCTATTTGCTTATTAACGTTCCAGCGCTTGAAATGAATTAGTGAATGAAAACCACGCTTTTCATAATGCTACCAAGCATAAGCCATTACCATGCTGCCTTTGGCTTGGCAAATGAAATTCGGAATTCAGGGCAGAGGGTGATTTTTACGGGCACCTTAAAAGTTAAAGACACGATAGAGGATGAAGGTTTTGAATATATATACTTTGGGTATTTGACAGAGTATATTATTTTGAATTTCAAGGTATTTAATGGAATACTGATAAAAAGCCTAATTGATAAGCGGTACCTGAAAGAACGATATAGAGATTTCCTGGATGGTCATCAACGACTTAACAAACTATTAGAGCAAACCAATCCATATCATATTTATATTGATGAACATTTATCTGAATATGCTATTTACCTGAGTGTAAAAAACATCTTGATTTCCATACTTTGTACTAAGTTGTCTAGCAGAAAGGCGAAGGGGGTGCCACCTATGAATTCGTATTTTGTCCCAGACAACAGCACTTACTCAAACTTAGTCTGTGAGTTACTTTGGTGTAAGCGTTGGCTTCGCAAAATGTGGAACAAATGGATCATTAAGATTGCCTTTTGTGGAAATGATGAGGCAAGTTTTATCCAGAGATGGAAGAAAAGCGTGAATTATTCCATACGGATACCTATCGATGAGTATAATTATCACTTTAAAGGAATTGTGGGCATACCTAGGATTATTTTGGGAACTAGAAACCTGGAATTTACTTGGCGTCCTGAATTTGAAGGTGAAAAATACATTTTCTCTCCCACTTGCCGTAAAGAAATAAAATACATGACAAAAGAATATAATGACTTAATTGAGTTTATCAACGTAGTGCGGATGCTTGCCGCGAAGAAGGTGATATACTGTTCTTTCGGAACTGTAAGATATAAGGATGAAAGGCGGATATCACTATTTATGAAAAAGATACTAAGTGCTAAGTCAGATTTTGGTGAAGGTGTTATACTGGTAATTTCAAAAGGAAAACTGCTTTTTGACTGGCCGGAAATGAAAGATACCTATTACTTTGACTTCTTACCACAATTGGATTTCTTGAATCATTGCGATTTGATGATTACCCATGGTGGCCATAATTCGATTAAAGAGTGCTATCAAAAAGGAGTTAAAATGCTGGTTTATCCTCACATGGAGGATAATGATCAACCGGGGAACGCGGTGCGAGTAGAGTCAGGTGGGTTAGGTTTGATGGGTAATCTTGAAGCGGATAACGCGAGAGGTGTATGGAGTAAAATTTCTTATTGCATAAGCAAGCTCCCTAAGCCATGTGTTCCCGAATTATGAAGATCTTATTTTTGTTCAACTTGACTTATCTCGAGTAAGTGTCTAATAAATTTCCAACCAAAAACCGTTTCAGAATGAAAAAAATCTTAATGAATTTTGCCGACTCTTTGCTTTCCCGCGAGCAAATGAAGAAAGTGAAGGGCGGGTACTTATCTAATGGTGAGGAGGAGTGCGCCACAAAATGTACTTATTTTGTCGCATCGACCAATAGAAACGAAACATTTCCATGTGTAAGATTCCCTGGTCAAAGTATATGCTCGTGTCCAGACGGAAGGTCTAGTTGCATTTAATTATTTATAGTCATTCTGCTATCACTAGCAGAATGACTTACTACTACAAATACTAACATTAATTTGCATTAGGAAACCTAGCTACTAGCTAAATGATTCTATTGACTGGAACTTTTTATACTACCAAAACCACTTAAAAATTCTCATGAAACACTATTTTTTTTTATTTTTTTTTATTTATAGTATTGCAAGTGGGCAGGTAATAAATGGAAAAGGATCAACAAGCGCTATTAATATTTCATGTAATAGCTGCGTTGGACAGTTCGCTTCTATTAATACCGTAGAGTCACTATCTGGTAGAATTATCAAACTTGCTAAATCTTCAATAGATACTTCTGGGCTTCTTTCGATGCAAGTACCCATTACTCATGCTTTATTTACATTCCTCCTGATTGAAGGGGATAGTTTACATAAAGGCTATCACTGTCGTCTTTACCTTGAACCTAATCAAAAAGTCGATGTTTTCTTATCAACAAACAATATCAACTTTGGGGGAGAACTTGGATTAATCAATCAGTACCTTTATGAATCTGATAAAATAGGATCTGTTTTGGTAGAAAAGGCAAATAAGCTGGTGGGAAAATTTAATGAATTACCTGTACAGGAACAGAAAAATTTTAAAGACTCCTTTGGATCTGAGTTTATAGGTATCCATGAAGCTATTGAAAAAAGTAATGAGCTATCTGTTTCAGGCAAGAAATTAGTAGTAGATGACAATAATTTCTTGGTTGAGCGACAACGACAGGCGGTTCTAGGGGTTGACTGGCTCAAAGTAGAAGCAGCAAGTGATCTTGATGCTTCACCATTTTTTGAGAATATCCCAGTAAATATAGCCGCTATAAAGGCCAATTTGGATGGATATGATTTATTGATAAGTCGAAGCATGGGTATGTACCTCTACTCTTCTATCTATTTTGCGCTCAAGAAAGATGGGTATAGCGTAAGTGAAGATACCCTTATTCTAGTAGCAGATTCAGCGATACGCCGCAATGAACGCTCTGCCACGATCCGTGAATACTTATTGGCAATGAATATTAATAGAAAAATGAGAGAGAATGGACTATCACCTTCAATGATGAAAATAGTTGATGATTTTAAAAAAGACTTTCCAACCTCAACATACCTCTCATTTCTTGAAGAAGAGTATGATAAAAATATGGCTTTAGGAGAAGGCATGATAGCCAAAGAGTTTGAGGCCAATGATTTAAAAGGGGAACCATTTAGTTTAAATGACTTAAAGGGGAAGATTGTGTATATGGATATTTGGGCAACCTGGTGTGCTCCTTGTTTAGAGGAATTCAAACATTCCAAAAAGATTATTGATCATTACAAGGACGATGGACAGGTAGTCTTTTTATATGTTTCGGTAGATGACGATATTGAAAGATGGAAGGATTTCGTGGCAAAAGGGAAAGCTCCAAGTGGTATTCATGTAAACAATAACACCAAAGTGTATGATCGGTCTATCTACAATTTATACAGAATCTCAGGCATACCTCATTATGTACTGATTGATCAGGAAGGAAAGATAAAAAAGAACAGAGCTTCAAGACCATCTCAAGAGCAAACTTACAACCTCATCAATAGTTTATTAAAGAGGTCCAACTAAAAGAAACTAACGGAGACTGTAAACAGAAGGTTAACCTACTGATAAGGGCGAAAAAAGAATATGTCCAACAAGCCTCCGGCCTTGCCGTATGAAAAAATTCCCCCACTACCACCAACTCGAACAAATGGACTGTGGCCCCACTTGCCTGCGCATGGTGGCGAAGCATTTCGGGCGGCACTACTCGGCGCAGACGATGCGGGAGCGGGCGCAGATCGGCAAGGACGGGGTAAGTATGCTGGGCATTGCAGAGGCCGCCGAGGCGGTGGGTTTCAAGACTGTGGGCGTGCGGGTCACGCTGGATAAGCTGGTAGAAGATACCCCCCTGCCGTGCATCCTGCACTGGGGTCAAAACCACTTCGTGGTGCTGCATAAGGTCGAAAAAGACTCGGTGAGCCGGCGGCTGTTGCAGGGCATCATGGGTGGGCGCAGTGGTACGGGCGGCCCGCGTCCGGGCGGCCCGCCCGTCATAGGACATATTGCCACCGACCAAGCACAATCCAATCATCTGCGAGATACTAATCCCCCCGAAACACACCCCCCAAAAGCCGACCCCACCTCCAGCACCGCCCTCTTCCACATCGCCGACCCAGCCAGCACGCTGGTCACCTACACAGCCGAAGAATTTGAGCGGCGTTGGCTGTCGGCTGAGCACGAGGGCGAAAAAAAAGGACTGGCCTTGCTGCTGGAGCCCGGCACGCGCTTCTACGAGGAGGGCGAAAAAGTGGAGGGCCTGCGGCTGGGCCAACTGATAGGCTACCTGCTGCGCTACCGCTCGCTGGTGGTGCAGCTCGGGCTGGGCATGCTGGCCGCGAGCGGTCTGAGCCTGCTGCTGCCCTTCCTGACGCAGGCCGTGGTGGACGTGGGCATCGGTACCCAAAACCTCTCCTTCGTGTACTTGGTGCTCGTGGCCCAACTGGTGCTCACGCTGAGCAGCTCGGCGGTGGGCTTCCTGCAAGGGTGGATATTGCTGCACATCAGCGTACGCCTCAACCTCACCATCCTGTCGGAGTTTCTGGCCAAGCTCATGCGCTTGCCGCTATCGTTTTTCGACGTCCGGCAGTTTGGCGACATCATGCAGCGCATCGGCGATCACCAGCGTATCGAGGCCCATGTGCGCCAGAAGCTCGAGGCGGACTACAGCCCTGAGCAGATCGTCGGGGACGCTGCCCGGAAGGGCATC
>JBDNFP010000058.1:0-6383 GCA_041689775.1 Spirosomataceae bacterium | reverse complement strand
TAATAATAGACCGTTTGCCAGGGAGGATACTTACTGTCCATATTTCTCCATTGAGAGCCTGTTACGTTGATCCAGAGGATTGCATCAACAATGGTGCGTAAAGAATGTTGCCTGGCTCTTTTGTTGTCAATTATTTTTTCGACAAATTACCACAGCGCGGGCTGCCCCGTGAGAGTCAGTCATGGGAGAGAATTTCTCTTTCATAAGCTTTTTCGACGGGGCCGCCCGAGCGGGTGAGATTCAATTAGCTTAACGACTGACTCTTTTTATTAGTTTAGTACAATCCAAAACATACTCTTAACGCTCTACGGCCTCTTTTCATAAATCCACACAAACTTTGAACAGCTTCAGAAAATAAGTATTGTATGACACTTACTGAATCTTAATGATTGGCTATTTCTTTGTTTTCTTATTAACCCAATAAGCCATAAAGCGGGAATAGTAATCCGTTATTTCCGGGGCAACTTCCGAATCGTTATTACCCCAGGTTACCCGCTTATCCAGGGCGGCATCTTTTAACCCGACAAACTGGTAGACATTACCAGGATTCTGATAGTCTATACAGCGGACACCCGTTCTTTCGAGTTCATAAAACCAGGTGTAAGCCTTTTTTTTACATTTCTTCCTTATCAACCGAAAGTGTGTATTTCCCGGTTCTTTAAGATACAGCCGACCCGTATCCAGCAGGCGGTACTCCCGAACCGTACCCGCAAAACCACCCCCTTTGCCAATACTAATAACGGCTCCTTCGTAGGTAGTTGGATCGTAAGATGCCCCGGACTGCGCCCATGCTACGCTCGAAAAGATTACCAGGAATACTACAAGAATGGAATTAGGAATTGGTCGGTACATGCAGGAAAGAAGTTAGATTACGCAATCTATACTAAATTATTCAGGATAGGTGTGTTCTCAGGGGTTTTACTCAAAACTATCGGGAAAAGGCAAGCCTTTGCCCGTCATTTCCTACTTTTGCACCTTCATCTACTTCATCTAAACGTATCTGACCGAATGAAAACAATACCCCTCCACGAAGTACACGTTAAGTTGGGCGCCAAAATAGTTCCATTTGCCGGATTTGAAATGCCGGTACGTTACAGTTCTGACCTGGAAGAACACCATACCATTCGTAACGGGGTGGGTGTTTTTGATGTATCTCACATGGGAGAGTTTGTGGTTAAAGGCCCCAAAGCCCTTGACTTGATTCAACGAGTGTCGGCCAATGATGCCTCGACGTTATTCGATGGGAAAGTACAATATAGCTACCTCCCCAATGCCACCGGTGGAATAGTAGATGATCTCCTGGTGTACCGCTATAACGAAAACGAATACTATCTGGTGGTCAATGCGTCCAATATTGAAAAAGATTGGAACTGGATCATGAGTCATAACACAGAAGGGGTAGAAATGGAGAATATTTCTGACCGTTTGTGCCTGCTGGCCGTTCAGGGACCAAAGGCCACGGCTACCCTGCAGAAGCTTACCGAAGTAGATCTGCCGGCGATGGAGTACTATACCTTCACCACCGGGATAATGGCTGGCATTGATGATGTACTCATTTCTGCCACGGGGTATACCGGTTCGGGGGGATTTGAAATCTACGTTTGGGCCAAAGACGCCAAAGCAATGTGGGAGGCCATCTTTGAAGCCGGTGCCGAATTTGACATTAAACCCGTAGGTCTCGGGGCCCGCGATACCCTACGATTGGAGAAAGGGTACTGTCTGTACGGAAATGATATTGACGATACCACGTCGCCCCTGGAAGCTGGGCTTGGCTGGGTGACTAAGTTTACTAAGCCATTCATCAACTCCGAGGCATTAAAGGCTCAGGGAGAAGCGGGGCTTACTCGTAAGTTAGTTGGCTTTGAGGTGCTCGACCGTGGTATTCCACGTAGTCATTATGAGCTGTGCACCGCCGACGGTGTCGTTATCGGTGAGGTTACCTCGGGCTCAATGTCTCCTACCTTACAAAAGGGCATCGGTATGGGCTACCTACAAGTTGAGTACGCAAAACCTGGTACAGAGATCTTTGTCAAAGTACGGGAACGACTTCTAAAAGCACAGGTAGCAAAGCTTCCATTTGTTAAATAAATAAACGATCCGGATTACGAGCCGTTCAGGAAACCCTGACCTGGCTCTTTTCCACCACTTGAATACCCAACATGAAACAACTTGACGTCTGTCTGACGCCCGATTTATTGCACCTCCATAAGCTTGATAACTCTATTGTTGTCGTTGCTGATATTTTCCGCGCCACTTCCTGCATGGTCACCGGCCTAGCCTACGGGGTAGCAAGTATTACCCCCGTTGCTACCATTGAGGAATGTAAAGCCTTACAGGAAAAAGGGTATTTAGCCGCTGCCGAGCGTAACGCGCTGAAAGTGGATGGTTTTGATCTCGACAACTCGCCATTCAGCTATATGTCGGAAAGCCTGATCGGAGCCAATATCGCCATGACTACCACCAATGGTACTTTATCCATTGCCAAAGCTAAACCTTCCGCGGTGAAAGTAATGATTGGTGCCTTCCTCAACCTGGGCGCTTTGGTGAATCAACTACGCTCTGAGCAATACGACATTCTGGTTCTCTGCGCCGGATGGAAGGGCCGACCCAACCTCGAAGACACACTTTTTGCGGGTGCTTTGGCCGAGGCCTTGAAAGACCAGTTTATGCTCATCGAAGATGGCGCTCTCATGGCGCAAAGGCTTTATAATCAAGGAAAGGACAATCTACCAGCTTTCGTAGCAAACTCGTCGCACGTACGCCGACTGCAACGGTTAGGTATTCAAAAAGATATTACCTACTCGCTGCAATCTGATCTCTACGATGTCGTACCCATTTTACGGGGAAATAAATTGGTGCCCCTCAATTAGAATTACGAAAACCTTTTCTGACAAAATACCGGGAAAATTATTCCGTTCAATAAGTTTTAGAAGCGTCGATTCTCACAGATTACCGTTTTTTGACGTTCTTAGGTTAAATTAGTATTACGCTTTCTGCATTATGATTAGAGTTTGTTTTATTTCAGTATTTCTGGGACTTGTTTTGGGTACACTTTCAAAAGGGGTAGCCCAGGTAATTCCGACTATCCCCCAGACCGATACGCTACTAACTAATCCGACGCAGCTACGTACTAGTGGAACCGATACAAAGTCAAGCGTCATTGCGGCTGACTCCATCTTTAAAAAATGGGCTATTGCTACGGGTGATATTGCTTACCTATCGGTTTGTCCGGGTAGTTCTATTTCCGTCCCGTTTACCAGCGTCGGCTCGTTTGACCCTGAAAATACGTTTTCTGTACAACTGCTTGACGCAGCTGGTAGGATAGTCAAAATATCAGAGGAGGTGGCAAAGGGACCGATTAAAGCCGTTATTCCAGCGGACAAAAGAGGGGGATACCTCTACCGGATTCGGGTAGTTTCTACCGCTCCGGCTGTGATTGGAAGTGAGGTAACCATCCGGCTGCTACCCACCCCTACAGCCCGCCTCGAAACCGCCGACGGATCAAGCTCCTCCCGCATCATGCCTGGTCAGGATGCGCAGCTACGGGTGAGCTTTACCGGCGCGGCTCCTTGGTCTTTTCAACTTTCAGAAGGAACTACCGTTAATCATACCCTGAGCAATCCCTACTACTTCTCCATTAAACCGGATAAAATCCAGACCTACACCCTCAACGGAGTATCCAATGCCTGCGGTAGTGGTAGCGCCGAGGGTAATGTGATCGTAAACGTTGATGCCAATCCCGAACCCCGTCTGGCACTTAAAGAAGCTGAAAAAGGCTATCGGGTGTGTACCAATAACCCATTTCAGGTCTCATTCAGCGCCACGGGAGCTTACAAGTCTGGCAATAACTTTGTCATTCAGATTACGGATCGGAACGGAGTTTTTAAGACCATCTCGCCCGCCGATACTACCGGACCCATCATTGCAAAAGTGCCTATAGGTACACCTACGGGAGAATATACTTTACGGATTATTTCTACCTCACCCCGACTGGTAAGTGATTCTGCAAAGATATCCGTGGTTGCACCCACTATCGCCGTACTTCAACAAGACACCGTTCGGCTAAAAGAGGGCGGCAACGCTGACTTATCCCTTCGCTTCCAGGGTGGTGGGCCTTGGTTTGTACTGCTTTCCGACGGTACTTACGAAAACAATATCCTTACTTCACCCTATTCGGTAAGAGTAAGCCCCTACAATACTACTTCGTACCGGATCACCTCAGCTGGTGGCCTATGTGGTGTCGGGGCATTTTCGGGTAATGCCTACGTTTCAGTGGATGTGCCGCCATCTACCCTGACCATGGAAAAGCCGTCGCAAACGCTCATCTGCTCGGGTGGCGAAATCTCCGTTCCTTTCACCAGTTCGGGGCGTTTTTATGCTGCCAATAAGTTCATTGTTCAGATAGCGGATAGCACCGGGAAATTCGTAGACATGCCCACTACCGGTAAAGAAAGCCCGCTGAAAGTAAAAATAACACCTCCCTACCAGGGTGATACGACCAGTACCCAACGAATCAGGATTGTGGCAACCGCCCCCGGTGTGGCCAGTCAACCGCAAGAAATTCAGGTAATAGCGCCCGATGCTGCCGTGGGAGAAGTTTCAGGGCAAGGGATCATAACCGCCGGAAATAGCACCCGTATCCGGCTCAAATTCAAACACGGACTCCCTCCCTGGTCGTTTACACTTTCGGACGGTTCGGGTATTAGTGGAACCTTTCTCAATCCGTACCTGATATCCGTTTCGCCCAAGACAACGACCCAATTTACCATCAGCTCGTTAAAAAATGCTTGCGGTACCGGAACTAGCCGAGGCGTTGCAATCGTTACTGTGGAAAATAAACCATAACTTTATTGAAATATAATAATTCACACCCCATCGCAATATCCCACCAGAATTGCGAGTTTTGATAGACTATGGAACAACTGAAGAACTTTCTGGAACGTTATGTTTCATTGCCAGACGACTCATTGCCAGACGACCAATTTACCTTGTTAGAGTCAGTCGTAAAGGAGATTAAACTTGACGCTGGCGACTACTTCCTTCGCGAAGGGAATATCTGCCGTACCATTGGATTTGTGATGCAAGGTACTCTTCGGGTGTTGCACTTCGATCAGGATGGAGAGGTAACCCGCTATTTCATTCGTCAAGGACACATTGCTGTCTTGCCCGATAGTTTTCGTCATCAATCCCCGGCAAACGAGAATATTCAGGCCGTTACCGACTGCCAGCTTCTAATTCTGCGTTACGAAGACTTGATGAATATTCATGATAAGATTCCGTACTGGCTGCGTTTGGTTCAAAAATTATTGGAAGAAGTAACGCAACAACGGCAACTGGGACGCACGCTAAACTCCTTCGATATTAAATCACGCTTGCTGCTTTTTGACGAAGAATATCCCGGACTAGGTACCGAAATACCCGTCAAAATACTGGCTTCATTTCTTAGGCTAAGCCCCCTTGAACTCATTAAGCTACGTAGTGAGCTTGCATAATCAAAACATTGAATGCTGGCATTTCAACGTGAATTCAGACTACCATCCTTTCCAAGAGGGTTTCATTTAATCACGGATCGGGTCGTGAATGAATTACCCGATCTCAGGCGTGTAAAGATCGGAGTACTTCATGTGTTCGTCAAGCATACTTCGGCCAGCCTTACCATCAACGAAAATGCTGACCCTACCGTACGTCAGGATTTTGAAACCCATTTCAACAAAGTAGTACCAGAAAATGCCCCTTACTACCTCCATAATTATGAAGGCAACGACGACATGCCCGCCCACATCAAGCCCTCGCTGCTTGGCCGTTCGGTGAGTATCCCCATTAGTAACGGACAGCTTAACCTTGGAATATGGCAAGGTATTTATCTGGGTGAACACCGCAATAGGGTACCCGGCCGGACTCTCGTTCTAACCGCCTACGGGATATGAAAGCAGGGGTCTTATCCGTTTTTCTTTTTGTTTTCTGCATCTCTACCTACGCTCAGGAGATACCCTTAGGGGGCTGGCAAACGCATTTCAGCTACCTTTCCGGACAACACATCGAGCAAGTAGGGAATCGCTTTTTTTGCGCTACCTACAATGGTTTATTCAGCTATGATCCCGAACAGGATAGTGTTACGCTCTATTCTAAAATAAACGGACTGCATGATACGGGTATCAGTAGTATGGCCTACGAGCCCACTACCCGGCTCCTTCTGCTCAGTTACCGCAGCGGTAATCTCGACTTAGTATACCTCAACGAAAACGCCGAGCCCGAAGAGATTATCGAATGGCCGCTCCTGCGTGATACCCCCAGACTACCAGCCAACCGACGGAGTAGTCAGATTATTTTTCACGAAGGGCTCGCCTACGTAAGTACTGCTTTTGGCATAGTCGTACTCGATC
>JBDNFP010000057.1:0-8717 GCA_041689775.1 Spirosomataceae bacterium | reverse complement strand
AGTGTGCATATGTTGCCCAAGCCAATTTGGTTATGGTATTTGCACGATTCATTGGTGCAGTATTGTAGCAGTTTGTATTTGTCAAAGTCAAGATCCATGGCACAAAGTTACGAATCATAAATTATATACCCAGTACCGAGATTTGCAAGTTGTGAAAATTAGTATCTTCCGGCAAGTCAGACGAAGGCCTAAATAAAAACGGATCCGACCCCATATTCTTAGGGTAAATCTACCTGATTCGTGCCTTACTAATGGTTAGTGCTTGCAATAGCTTTACTGGCCGCGCATTTTGTATGTGACAATATAAATCTTTATTTCGTGTTTCGTGTTTAAATGGGGATGAGTTTTTTAGTTCCTATCTGAATAAAGCTAATGACCTAAGAGCTTGATAAGTACTTGAACATATTTAGTTTACATTAAATGGATAATCAACTAATGGAACAAATATGTGATTATCAGCACAATAAAAAACTAATGGCTAATAACCTAAAAGCTAACAGCTACTTAATATCAATTACCTAACCTCAATTATTTAACTGCTTACCAATTCGTATGAAATCAACAAAAATTTACGTGGGTGTAATCCTGGCTTTGTGTATCATCGGTGGTACTACCGCATTTACCCCCGTTACAAAGAAAGGAAAATGGGAATCACTTTTCGATGGAAAAACCTTCAAAGGTTGGAAAAAGTGGAAAGGTGGTGAAATTACCAAGTGGAAAGTAGAAGATGGTGCCATGTATCTCACCGAAAAAGGCGGTGGAGATCTGCTCACCGAAAAAGAATACGGTAATTTCGAATTAGAACTCGAATGGAAAATCAGCGAAAAGGGCAATAGTGGCATTATGTACCACGTGCAGGAAGGCGCTAAATATTGCTGCCCCTACTCTACCGGTCCGGAAATACAGGTTTTGGATGACGCCAAGCACCCTGATTCCTTCGCCGGAAAAGAAGGAAACCACAAGGCCGGCTCGCTCTATGACATGCTCCCTCCCACTGACCTCAACGCTGTAAAGCCCGCCGGAGAATGGAACAAAGCTCGTATTGTTATAAAAAATGGCAAAGGTGAAAGTTGGCTGAACGGCAAAAAAGTAGTCGATTTCCCAACCAAAGGCGCCGAATGGGATGCCATGGTTGCCAAGAGTAAATTTAAAACTTGGGAAGGGTTTAATTCCTTTGAGAAAGGATCCATCGCCTTGCAGGATCACGGTAATAAGGTATGGTACCGCAACATTCGCATCCGGGAATTGTAAACCAATATTGTCCTAAATAGGTGTTCGCTAGTAGCTTGTTAGCCATTAGTTCCTTAAAGCACTTACTATCAGATAATTATATAAAACATTAGCTTGCATTTTATATAATTATGAAGCTATGATTTACAGCTAAATAAATCCTAACACCTACTTAAGTACTTATGCACAATAAATTCTAATAGATACTGATAATCAGTAGATTATGTTACTAACAACTATAACCTCTGACAGCTACTTAAACCCTCACAAACATGAAATCAACCCGCAGAGATGCAGTAAAATCTATGGCAGGACTTGCCATGGGAGTGCCAATAACGGAGTCGCTCCGTGCCCGTTTTGAGGCAGCTGATAATGCATTAAGTCCAAAATTAAACGGACGGGTAAACCACTCGGTATGCCGCTGGTGTTACAGCAAGATCGACTTTGAAGAACTTTGCAAAGCCGCCAAGGGGATTGGCCTTACGTCCATCGAGCTTACCGGACCGGAAGAATGGCCCATTATGAAAAAATACGATCTCTACTGTGCCATGCCTTGGGGCGCCGGAAAGGGTATCAATGATGGTTTCAACGATCTAAAACTTCACGATGAGCTCATAGAAAGCTACGAGGCGCACTTCCCCAAGCTTGCCGCCGCTGGCTTTGATAAAGTAATCTGTTTTTCGGGAAACAGACGCGGCATGAGCGACGAGCAAGGACTTGAAAACAGCGCTATTGGGCTAAAAAGGCTGATGAAGTCGGCTGAAAAATATAAGATCACGATGGTGATGGAACTGCTAAACAGCAAAGTTAACCACAAAGACTACATGTGCGATACCTCCAACTGGGGTGTGGAACTATGCAAAAAGGTGGGTAGTGAAAACTTCAAGCTGCTGTACGACATCTACCACATGCAGATTATGGAGGGCGACGTGATTGCAACCATCCGGAAGAATCACCCTTATTACGCCCACTACCATACCGGAGGCGTACCGGGCCGCAACGAGATCGACGACACTCAAGAGCTCAACTATCCGGCCATCATGAAAGCTATCCTGGAAACGGGTTATAAAGGGTACGTTGGCCAAGAGTTCATCCCAAAACGTGATCCATTGACTTCTCTCAAAGAAGGAGTCATAATCTGCGATGTGTAGACTAGCGATCAGCTTTCGGCGGTCGGCTTAAAGATTGCTTCCTCCAAGGATTCGTTGCGTGATTTTTTTCCTTACTTTGGAAAAACAAAAAAAGAGAAGCTACCTGCCTCCAAGGCGAGTAGCTTCTCTTTTTTTGTTAAGAAAGCACACTACCTTCCCTTCGCCAATACTCTCTGCTGTATACCCTTTGAAAGGGCCAATTCTTGGTTCTCAGTAGCATGGGTAGGTAGGCATGAGGTTCTTTAGCGGAGAGACTCCCAAAATACAGATCGTCGTCGGTTAAAATCAGCCCTTCGTACCTCCCTGCTTGTTTGACGGTCAGGTCGGCAAAGGGAAGTTCCTTTTTCAAGGAATCATTTTCCTCTGCTATTTTATCCTTCAACAACCACTCCGATCGATGTTTCTTGTCGATCACGAGTTCGGGTCGATACTTACCCTCCGAAACCTCCATAGCGTAGTATAAGTACGCTTTTAATATTTTGGGGCCTTCATTGGCCGACTGTTCCGTTTGAAGCTGATTGGGCCACAAGCTCGTGATTACATAAATGCGTTTACGAGCGCGGGTAATGGCAACGTTAAGCCGGTTCTCACCTCCTTGCTGATTTAACGTCCCGAACTGCATTACCAAACGCCCCCGAGCGTCGGCAGCGTACCCCATGGAAAAAATAATCACATCCCGCTCGTCTCCTTGTACATTCTCAATATTCTTAACGAATAGCTCCTTAGCAGTAACGCTCTCCGTTTCCAACAAATCCTGAATGAGTTGCTGTTGATGAAAGTTAAAGGTAACAATACCCACTGACCAGCAAGTATGGCTCAACTCCTGAACTAACTTAACCACCCGCTCCGCCTCAATCTGATTCGTATTTTTCTCCCAAATACCCTCTACATGAAGGTACTGAATACCCGGCTCCGCCTCGTTTATTGTAGTAAAATCAGGTAGTAAGCGTAAAGAGTTCTTATAGAAGTGACGGTTGGAGAAATCAATCAAATCCAGGGAATTGCTACGATAGTGGCCCGTTAACTGATGAGAGGAAAGGGTCTGCGCAGCTAAGTCCAGCAGAGAATCTATTTCCAAAGCAACCGGGGCCTCTTCGTCTTCCTGAATTTCCTCGTAACGAACCCGATACAAATCACTTGGCGGCAACTGCTTGCTATCGCCGGTAACCACGATTTGCCTCGCCCTGTAAATAGCCGGAAGGCTAAATTCCGCGTAGCATTGGGACGCTTCATCGAATATTACGACATCAAACATTCCTTTTTGCATGGGAAACAGCGTAGATACCGCCTCAGGAGAAGCCATCCAACACGGCACTAAGCTGAATACTTCGTCAGATAGCTCTTCAATAACCTTCCGGATGGGCCATATTTTTCGTTTCTTAGTTACCTGATGGTATAATTCGCGATACGTCACCCGATTCCCCAGCCGGTTATTTTCTACGTTTCGGTACGTAAACTCCCGTAGTTTCATCAAGGTAATATCCTTACTAAGGTCCTGTTTACGTAAGATTCCCTTTTGAAGTTGCTCTTCCCATTCCTGCATCTTCAAGGAGGAAACCGCTCTGAGGGTTGGGTATTTTGATTCGATATGTTCAATCCAAGCCAGCCGAAGACTATTCTCAAACAAGGCAACCGCCTCTTGTTCGTTATTATTGTCCGCTTCGGTCATAACTAACTTTGTTACTTCCCCCTCCGTTTCTGAAAAGCCAACCATCGTTTTATCCATCTCCACCAGGGAGTCAAAGTCCCTGGCAAGCTCGGTTCTTAGTTGCTGGGCGTATTCCGATGGCTCCTGTTGCAGCTTCTGCCATTGCCCCCCCGACAAAAATGAACTTAACTCCTCCTCCTTCTTTTGCCATAGTAACAGCCATTCATGAAGTACTTCCAGCTTTTGGCTACACTCAGAGACTTCGGTGCACTCTATTGCCAGACTACTCAACGTTGATTTCCAAGGCTTCTTGCCGATTCTGAGAAAGGCATCGGCCGCCTTCTCACACTGCCGAAAGTAGGCTAGATACCGCTCCACCAACGGGAGGTTCCCATCAAGGTAGACTGAATCCAATTCCAGGATCGGGTTTTCCAGCCATCCTTCAAGTTCCATCCGTTTAGCCAGTCTTACTTCCAGAATTCGTAGATCATCCCATTGCGTGGTAAGGTTGTTAGCCTTGGCAGCGGCCTTAATGGCACTATTCTCTTTACCAAACCAATCCCACCATTGACCGCTCACAAACGAGCCTTTCGCCTCCATAGCCTTCGATAATTTAGCTCTAAAAACCGGCAATTCAGGCGCAGAAAGAGTACTTTCCACTTCCACTCCATCCGTTTGCCAACCTTCCATACTATCAACAACCTGCCGCAGGAATGCTAGTCGCTCGGCACCAGAAACAGTAGATTTAAGGTAACCTTGGAAGATTAAAAATGATTTTTGGTCATGGATTAGCTCCAATACATCTTTTATTCGGCCGGCGATTTCCTTACAATGAGAGATAAATTCCAAGCCAAATGAAGAACTTGTAACGGCTTCAAACTTTTCTTTCTGTTGGAAAAAGAAAACTGGCCATTCGCCGAGTTCTTTTTCCATTCGTTGTAAATCGCGAAGTGAGTACCCTTCAAACGATTTGCGATCATACCAGCCGTGAGTCTTTCCAATTCCTCGGGAATAGGTGGCATAACTTGTCAACCGGCGGCGGTAGTCATCACTACTATCCAATCGAAAAGATCGATAATACGATCGTAAGTCTACCGCAATAGTCTGAGGATCACAAGTGAGGTAAAGTTCTTTGACCGATAGCCCGCACTCAGACTCGTCGAAGAGTGCCATCCGGAATTCTTCTAACTCGACTACTACCTGATCAATTAACCGGCTTTCTTTGGTAAATTCACGGTCCAGAAATACCGTATCCAAGCTGTAATTATTTTGGCGGAATTCATCTACCTTTTCAATTTGAGTAGCCAACTGACGGTACAACTCCGCCCGGTCATTTCGAAAATCATGAATGAGTGCGGTGTAGGGGCCAAGTCCTATGGTCTGCAAACGTTGGTGCACTACGTCGAGAGCGGCCCGCTTTTGGCAGACCAATAACACCCGCTTTCCCTGGGCGGCAAAATCAGCCATCAGATTACAGATAAGCTGTGACTTGCCGGTGCCGGGTGGCCCTTGCACCACGACAGATTCCCCCTGCTTGACAAGTCTAATCACATTTTCCTGGGAAAGATCAGCGGGGAAAGGGGTCAGGAGTTGCTCTTCTTTTATTCGCTCCGTAGTTGGCGGAAGTACCTGAGACGGATCTACCTTTAATTCTTCGTCCTCGATTTCGTGAAAAAAAAGCGGCAGTTGTGATCTACTATGATCGGCTTCGTTGAGCAGAAACTGGTAATCAGGCACGAGGTAGGAACCCGCCTGCGGGAAGATACCCAACACCACTTCTGGATAGAGTTTCAGCTCCCCGTTTTTTTCTAGGCGTTGCAGATCACTGCTTTTTTGTAAATCGAAGGGCAGCAGAGTGTCCTCAAATAGCCTTTGATTAAAGTTAATTCTAAACGGAGTTTCTTTGATCCACTCATACAAAGCCGTCCTGAATTCAAGAATATCTTTCGGGAAATCTTCAAACGTTTTTTCCAGAACCTCATCCGGAACTTTGACTTCGTTGAAATGAGCATACGCCAATGCAAAACTACGATTGAGCATCAGTTCGGCATCATCGCGCCAGAACACGCACCACTGCTCCCGGTCAAGCCTTATCGTAACCGGGAAAAATAACAGCGGAGCATGCACCACCGACCCATCCGCAAACTTTCCGCGTACGAACGGGTACCCAATATACAGGTCGCGCGCTCCTCGTTCCTCTTCTATGAATCGTTCGGTTCGGGCAATTTTACGTAATCTCTTACTGATAGTATTCACTTTTTCGAATCGAGGATCCTGCAAATCACAGAAGGGGATGCGGGCTTTGCGTTGAATCAACTGGACCAGAATATCAAAGGAAGATTTACCAAGCAGAAAATCCATCTCATGAACATCCATAAACTGTTCAGAAGGAAGACTCGATAGCAGTAATGACCTATTCCGACTACTCAGGTTAGTTAACCTTTTGAGGTATGCTTTTACGATTTTATTCATCGAATTCTAAATCGTTGTTCCCGGTTGATTGATACGTAGTGACAAAGTAATTAGGATATCATACGATGCGAAGCAAGGCAGTTTCGGCGGTTAGGCCGGGCCCAAAAGCACTCGAAAATATCCAGGCATTTTTTGAATCCTTGTTTTCTTCCCAGAGCCTTTTTAGGACAAAAAGAATGGTTCCCGATGACATATTACCATACTCACTGAGAATAGCATAGGCTGCATTATTCGCGTTTGATGGCAGGTTAAGTACCTGCTCCACTACTTCCAGAATTCGTCGACCACCCGGATGAATCGCGTACAGGCTCACATCACTAGGTTGGATTCCTTGTTTACTGGTAATTTTATTGAGTATCGATGGTAAGCCTGTTTTCAAGACATCTGGTACCCGCGACGTAAGCTTCATCTCAAATCCGAAGTCATTGATGTGCCAAGCCATATCTTCTTTCCCGTCTGGTAGTACTTCGCAGGCAAAATCGACTACTTCAAGGGACGTTTCATCAGCAGAAGGTTGGTTTTCTACCAACACGGCTGCGGCTCCATCGGCAAACAAAGCATTCGCCAACAGATGGTCTTCTTCGTTCTTTTTTTGAAAATGAATAGTACAAAGCTCCACGCAAACTAATAATACCCTGGCAGTAGTATCGGACCTCACAATGGCCGATGCTGCTTTCAAACCATTAAATGCCCCGTAGCAACCCATAAAATTTACCGCGAGCCGGTGAATATCTGACCTCAGGCCTAAACGCTCAATTAACTCAATGTCCGGACCCGGAGCATACATGCCGGTGCAACTAACGGTGATCAAATGGGTTATCTCACTGGGGTTCCTACCACAAGCATCAAGGCAGTCTCGCAAGGCTTCTTCTGCCAAGCCAACGGCATATTGCCGGTACATACCCATTCGCTGTTGGACGGTTGGAAACGGTTCCAAGTCGGGTGTATTTGGGAAGAAGGTGTAGTTCCCGTTTGCAAGGCCATAATCGGGAAGAACCGAAAACCGTTGACGAATCCGTGTGCTTCGGTATAATGCTCTAAGACGACGCTCTTCGGTAGCATCCAACTTCATAGCCTTGGCCATGAAGTCAGCAATACGGGTTTGATCAATGCGATTGGTAGGTACGGCGGTACCCATAGAAATAATGTAGGCCTTTGGGCCGGGTTCTAACGACACGCGATTCTTTTTTTGTTTGGAAAGTAACTAAATTGACCGAGGGAACAGTACCAAATAAACAACTTTTTAAGTAACATGTTATCTTCTACTCACTAACATTCTGATAAATAAAAACATATATTTTTTCTGGTTGAAAGATCAGTCAACCACTCTACCTTCATGAAAAATATTTTACTACATCTTCGTTTACCGTTTTCGCTATTTCTGCTACCGGTCTATTTATTTGCGTTGAGTCAGGCTAGCCCCGTTGATACGCCCCACGCTTGGTGGGCTTTTATCCTGATTCATCTTTTCTTGTACCCCGCCAGTAATGCCTACAATAGCTACTACGACAAGGACGAGGGTAGCATTGGTCTCTTGGAAACCCCACCTCCCGTGAGCAAAGAACTCCTTATCACGGCCTGGGCCATTGATCTGGCGGCGATACTAATAGCCCTACTGGTTGATTTGGGCATTCCGTTTGTGCTCTATCTTATCATTTATGGCTTTATTTCTAAGGCGTATAGCCATCCCATAATTCGCCTAAAAAAGTACCCGATTCTTAGTTGGGCCGTAGTTAGTTTATTCCAGGGGGCATTCACTTACCTTGCCACGATACAAGTCGTGAGTCAGGTAGAAGTATCCTCCTTATTCACCATGCAACACCTCCTACCCGCTCTTATCTCTACCTCTAACCTTCTGGCGGTCTACCCACTCACACAAGTATACCAACACGAAGAAGATGCCAGCCGGGGTGATCTTACGTACAGCCGACTGGTGGGTATCAATGGTACTTTTCTCAACGCTGCCGTTTTTTTCTCCCTTTCATTTCTTGGCTTCATCTACTATTTCCTTCATTCTGGTTCAGAAAACAGCCTTTTCATTCTTACAGTATGCATGGGCCCCGTGCTGGGTTACTTTGGCGTATGGTGGTGGATGGTCCGAAGCAATCCAAAGGAAGCTAATTTCATACATACGATGCGAGTGAATATTTTGGCTAGCCTCGGGTTAAATATTTTTTTTGGAATTCTTTGCTTCTACACGCTCTGATTACCAATTT
>JBDNFP010000056.1:0-8807 GCA_041689775.1 Spirosomataceae bacterium | reverse complement strand
TTTAGAAAAAAGTCTCGTATTTAGTAACCTTTGTGGTCGGTTGAACCTGAATCAGTACTAAAATAACTACTTTCCTATCTCCTTTGTGATGCAAAATACCCAATTCTGGTCGAAATAAGTTTTTATAAGAAAGCCCTGACCGGCACACCTAGTGCATCACCAATGGCTACTCCCAACAGAATGTCTTTGTGCGGATTTTTCTCTTGCATTAGTTGATGTAATATTTTGGCAGAAACTAGGACTCAACAATAGTTAAATTAACAAGAAACAGCATACACTACTTCTTTTTCTTCTACCGGATGCAGATCCGCAAATCTTTCACGCACACGGTTAGCCAGTTGTTCATCGTATGCCATCGTCTCTATTATTGGTTTATAAAAAAAGAGAACGGGTACCTCCCTCTACTGCTCCGATTCTTTAAGCTCATTCAGGAATGAAAGAGACTCTTTCAAGCCCTTATTAGGGTATTTTTTTAATAAGAATACTATAATCATCGCCACTACAATACTACCCGCCGTATTGTAAAGCATCCATGAGCTATGTGCGTACATGTCATACTCTAAAAATGCTTTGGAGAAAACAATCAAAAAAGGAGCAAAGAATAAGGGAATGATCACGTAAAGCGAGTTGGTATCCAGAATTTCAAGGTACCGTAAACGGGCCACTACTTTCTGATTTTGTACGACCGAACGGGAGGCGTTGATCTCATAATACAGGGTCAACTGATAAATCGCGAGGCCCAAGTTAATTACAGTACTAATAAGTAGTAATAATCCAGGCAGAAAAAACCACATATCATTATACTGATCGACCAAATACCCACCTAAGAAGAACATAAACAATACACTGACTACCAACTCGATAAAGGTCGTCCATTTGACTTCGGCCAATTGGGTTCTGATCTTTTGTACACTTACTTCTTTTACTAATTTTTGGTTGATCTCGACCCGACTTCCTGTTGCCTGATCAGCGTTATTCCATATTCCGGCTAATTCCTGAAATTCCATTTTCGTCAATATTTTAAGTTGTAACAAATATTTTAAGTTGCTCTTTAATTCGGTACAATCGGGTAGAAATAGTACTGGGCGACATCCCCATCACGTCAGCAATTTCGGTATTCTTACATCCTTCGAGGCTCAGAATTAGCACCGCTTTATCAAGCGCTTTAAGCTGATCTATCACCCGATAGAGTTGCTCCATCCCTTCATCCACAATCGGATTTTCCCAGTGCAATACGTCCAGCTCCTGATAGTACCCGTCTTCCCTTTTCCTTCGGGCCGTCTCTTTTCTCAGGTTAGAAATCGACACGTTTAGCGCTACGCGATACGTCCAGGTAGAAAGAGCCGCCGTACCATCGTAGCTAGGATAAGCTTTCCACAATTGAAGAATAATATCCTGAATCAGATCTTTACGTTCCTCATCGTCAAAGCAGTAGGCGCCTGCTACTTTGACGATGAGTTTTTTGTATCCTTCCAGATATTCCGTAAACTGTTCTTCAATTGATTTTATCGTTTCCAACGCAACTACCGGTTTGTTTATATCGATTGTTTATATCATTATTCGCAACCGTACCCAAAATGTCACAACTTTCTCCAATTTTTTAGTTCTCTGATGAGCACTTGCCCAAAAGGTTTGAATCAATTTTACGGCTTAACTATTGGATGAATCAAGATACAAAGGATAGGTACCCGATAAAACTCTTGAATACTATTGCTCTCTGCATGATTATCATTCCAAGGATTTTTGCTTTGTTAATAACTATTAAAAACTCTAAGCTTAAGTAGCTGATAGCTTGTAGCTGTTATCTTTTTGTAAATATTTGATATAGAGAATATTAGCCAGTAATTTAACTAAATTAATAATACAAACTAATTATGCATTAGTACTTATGATTCATAGGTTGTATCTGAAATCTTTCTATTGGCTAGTGCTTTCCTACTTGCTGTTTTCGTCCTGCCGTAGCCAGGTCGATCTGCCCAAGGACGTGGCGATAGCTATGGAAGAACTGGCTGCTCCCGTAGATTATACCTACGATATTAAGCCTATCCTTTCTGATCGCTGCTACGCTTGCCACGGCCCCGACGGCAACAAGCTAAAAGCCAACCTGAGACTTGATATTGCCCAAGTAGCCTACCAAAAGAATCCTGAAAGCGGACAGAATGCTATCATTCCTTACGATCCTGCGGGGAGTGAGCTGGTCAAGCGGATTCTGTCCAACGACCCGGAGGTGATCATGCCTAGTCCGGAATCACACCTTTCTTTGACGGCTCTGGAAAAAGCGAAACTCATTAAATGGATTGAAGAGGGTGCCGAATACAAACCACACTGGTCGCTTACCAAGATTGAGCGCCCAAAAGTACCTTCGGTTAAAAATACGGAGTGGGCTACCAATGAAATAGACGCCTTCATCCTGAAAAGAATGGAGCAGAAAGGGCTGCATCCCTCCCCCGAAGCTAAACCTACTACCCTGCTTCGTCGGGTTTACATGGATTTGACAGGCCTCCCCCCGACCCCACAAGAAGCAAGGCAGTTCATGGTCGACCCGTCGCCACTGGCCTACGAGAAAGTAGTAGACCGACTACTCGCCTCCCCGCATTACGGTGAACACATGGCGGTTTCCTGGCTCGACGCCGCCCGATACGCCGACACCCACGGCTACCAGGATGACATGATGCGCACCGCCTGGCCTTTCCGTGACTGGGTCATCGAGGCATTCAACAAAAATTTGACTTACGACAAATTTGTTATCTGGCAATTGGCCGGGGACTTACTACCTGACCCCAACCGAAAAAAACTGGTAGCAACTGCCTTCAATCGCATGCACGAGCAAAGTATGGAAGGCGGTATTATTTCGGAAGAGTACCGTACCGAGTACGTAGCCGACCGCGTGGGTACTTTTGGTACTACGTTTCTGGGGATGACCATTGAGTGCGCCCGCTGCCACGATCATAAGTATGACCCCATCAGTCAGAAGGACTATTACTCGTTGTTTGCCTTTTTCAATAACATCAACGAAAACGGACAGATACCCTACAACGGAGAGTCAAGCCCGAGTATCAGCCTGCCAACACCGGAGGCTGAGAAACAACTTAACTACCTGAGAAAGAATATTCAGTTTGAGAAGAAAAAACTTGGTACCCCCGCCGCTCAACAACTTCGGGACTTTACAGCCTGGCTAAGTAAAGCCGAGAAAGAACCCCGACAGAATACCATTCCGCCCCGAAAAGACCTGTACGGCCGCTTTACCTTTGACGAGGCAATGGGCAGGGAGTTTCAGAATCTCGTACAACCCGACCACAAAGGCTACGCCGAAGGAGACGACAGCTTATCGAATGCCGCCGTCCGCGTTGGACGGTTTGGAAAAGCAAGGTATATCTACGGAGAAAATAGTGTGAACTTTGGCGAGGACTTCGCTTACTTCGAAAGGAACCAACCGTTTACGGTCAGCGTATGGCTCAACCTACACGATGCCTCAACGGACGGCTCGCTCATTCACAAATCCAACCACATTACCAGCGGTTTCCGAGGCTGGAACGTTTTCCGCAATCAAGGCGGGACCATCCGGCTCATGCTCAGCCATGTTTGGCCTGACAATTCCATAGAACTGGAAACGATCGAGAAATTTCCTCTGAATAAATGGGCACACTTGGCTTTCAGCTACGATGGATTGAGCAAAGCCGGTGGGGTCCGGCTCTTTATCAATGGCGTTTTGGCCAAAGTGAAAATCTACAACGATAACTTGACTCAAAGCCTGCTATACGGGAAAAACAAAACTAATATCACCGTCAACGGCTTACAGATTGGCCGCTTGAATGATCGCTTTACCAAAAATTTTGAAGTAGATGAGCTACGCTTATACACTAGGGCACTCACTCCCCTGGAACTACGTAGCCTCTTCTCTCAACGCCATGAGGTGGTCATTGCTTTACGAACACCCGCTGACCGGCGAACTGCCCAACAGCAGCAGGGACTTCTAACGTACTACCTCACCAACATCGACTCAACCTATAGGCAAAGTATCACAAAATGCCAGCAATGGATTGGCGAAGAAACCGAAATCCTGAATACTCAGATTGACGTGATGGTCATGAAAGAGCGGAAGTACCCCCGCAAGTCGTACATCCTGAACCGGGGGGCCTACGACGCTCCAACCCAGGAAGTACGCGCCCGATCAACTCTTCAAAATACCGGAAAACTACCCCAAAAACCGACTTGGACTAGCCCAATGGTTATTGCACGAAAATCACCCCTTGTTTGCACGGGTAGCCGTGAATCGTTTCTGGCAGCAGTACTTTGGGCAGGGGCTGGTACTTTCAAGTAACGACTTTGGCAATCAGGGTAGCTTACCTACCCACCCCGAACTACTCGACTGGTTAGCTGCTGAGTTTCGGCAATCTGACAAGGCAGGGGCCTGGAACGTAAAGGCTCTGCAAAAACGCATCGTCATGTCCGCCACCTACCGGCAGTCCTCTTTTTCAAAAGAAAGTTCTGAAAAAGACCCTGATAATACCTACTATTCACGCGGTATGAGCTATCGCATGAGTGCCGAGCAAATCAGAGATAATGCCTTGGCGGCAAGCAGTCTTTTGACCCAAAGACAAGGTGGGCCAAGCGTGTACCCTTATCAGCCAAAAGGTATATGGGAGGCAATATCTAACTACGAAAAATACCAGGTACAGCAGGGAGACACCCTTTACCGGCGTAGCATGTACACTATCTGGAAAAGGACCGCCCCACCACCCATGATGCTCAACTTTGATGCTTCCGAGCGTCATTCCTGTATAGTGAAACGCCAGAAAACAAGCACGCCCTTACAGGCTCTGGTGGTTATGAATGACCCACAGTTTGTGGAGGCAGCCCGGGTACTAGCGCAGCGGATGCTCCACAAGGGGACATCTCCCGACGAACAGATTACCTATGCTTTCATAGCCCTTACCAGCCGTCTGCCCACTAGTGAAGAGTTAACCATTCTAAAAAAACTGTATCAGGAAGAGTATCAGCATTTCTTGGGAAGTCCAAAATTAGTAAGTGATATAATCCATACTGGCGAGTACCCCGTTGACAAATCCGTTGATGCGGTAGCCTTGGCTACCTGTACAGTGGTAGCCAGCACGGTTATGAATTTTGATGAATTTATCATTAAAAGATAAAGCAATGAGCTTCTATAATGAATTAGAAAACCACGTGCACGAGCAATTGAGTCGCCGTAATTTCTTATCCAAAACCAGCCTTGGATTAGGGGCAGCCGCGATGGGCTCGCTACTTGGTTGCGATGGCACAAAGACGGAGAACGCGCTTCCTGGCGTATTTCCAACTACTCTGCCCAATGCCGGAGGGATGACACTTGGCAAGCCACACTTTGCTCCCAAAGCTAAGCGGGTAATCTACCTGTTTCAAAGTGGAGCTCCCTCCCAGCTAGAACTCTTTGACTATAAACCCAAGTTAGAGGAGATGTGGGGGCAGGATTTACCAGAATCCATCCGAAAAGGACAGCGCCTCACGGGCATGACCGCCGGACAGAGTACATTCCCGCTTGCCGCTTCGGCTTACAAGTTTGACCGGTACGGCTCCAACGACATGATGATCAGTGAGCTGTTGCCCTACACCTCCCGGATCGTAGATGATGTGACTTTCATCCGGTCAATGCACACCGAGGCCATCAATCACGACCCCGCCATTACTTTTTTTCAAACGGGTAGTCTGCAGGGCGGACGCCCCTCTTGGGGTTCGTGGGTGAGCTACGGCCTGGGCTCCGACAATCAGAACATGCCTTCCTTTGTGGTACTTTTATCCAAAGGGAAACCCGGTGACCAACCCTTGTACGCCAAGCTATGGAGTAATGGTTTTCTGCCGTCCGTTCATCAGGGAGTCGTTTTCTGTTCCGGGCCTGACCCGGTATTCTATCTCAATAACCCCGAAGGAATAGACTCGTCCAGTCGCCAACGAATGCTTCATTCTTTGGCCAAACTACAACAGGCTCAATTTGAAAAAATCCTGGATCCTGAGATCAACTACCGGATGGCGCAGTACGAAATGGCCTACCGCATGCAAACCTCAGTGCCCGAAACCATGGATATTTCGCAGGAACCCGACTATATCTTTGACCTCTACGGCGAAGACTCCCGGCAACCCGGCACCTTTGCCGCCAACTGTTTACTCGCTCGTAAACTCATCGAGAAGGACGTGAAGTTCGTGCAGCTCTACCATCAAGGTTGGGATCAGCACGGTAATCTGCCGAAGGATATAAAGACCATGGCCAAAAGTGTTGATCAGGCTTCGGCGGCGCTAATTCTTGATTTGAAACAACGGGGACTTTTAGACGAAACGCTAGTGATATGGGGAGGTGAGTTTGGCTGGGGATCGTACTCCTAGGGTAAACTTACCCGCGACAACTACGGCCGCGATCACCACCCCAAGAGCTTTATCGTCTGGATGGCCGGAGCAGGGGTAAAGAAAGGCTTTGTCTTTGGGGAAACCGACGAGTTTGGGTACAACGTCATCAAAGACCCCGTACACGTGCACGATTTCCAAGCTACCATAATGCATTTGCTCGGTATTGATCACGAACAGCTTATCTTTAAGCATCAGGGGCGCCGCTACCGCCTTACCGATGTCCATGGCCATGTGATCAAGCCTATTTTGGCGTAAATACCTAACCACCTTCTAATTCAAATCAATGATACAGAAAATGAAATTAGTGTCTAAGTATATCCTTCTTTCGGTAGGTGCTTTGGGCGCTAACCAGCTAAACGCCCAACCGCTCCCCCTCCACGACTTACAGTTTGACTCCCTGGCCGTCACTTGGGACGAAGGTATCCCGCTGGGTAATGGGATGGTGGGTAGTTTGGTTTGGCAGAAAGATAAAAAATTACGGCTCTCCCTCGATCGCGCCGACATCTGGGACATGCGCCCAATGGCGGGTTTACACCGCGATGAGTTTAGCTATCAGTGGGTACAGGGTCAAGTCGCTAAGAAAGATTATAAACCCGTGCAGCAGTACTTCGATGCCCCCTACGACCGCGAACCTGCTCCCTCCAAAATACCGGCCGGAGCGCTGGAATTTGATCTGGGCAAGGCGGGGAAAGTAAATTCAGTGCGGTTAGATTTAGCGAAAGCCCTTTGTACTGTTCAGTGGGAGAACGGCCTGAGTCTCGAAACCTTTGTCCACGCCACCGAGCCCATCGGCTGGTTCAGGTTCACCAACGCCAGCAATGCCATCGTTCCCGAGCTGATAGCCCCCAAGTACCAGGGAGAAATCGCGAAAGGTGGCGAAGTGAATTCTGTTATTGGTGACGACCTCGCCCGACTCAACTATCAGCAGGGCACTATCACCAAAGCGAACAATTCTATCGTGTACCGGCAGGAAGGGTACGGGGGCTTTACCTACGAGATCGCGGTCCATTGGAAAGAGACAAAAAAGGGTGCCATCGAAGGCGTATGGAGCGTTTCGTCGCGCTACCCCGATAAGACTCCTCAGCCCATAGCGCAACAACTGGTTAGTATTTCCGCCAAAAGAAGCTTTTCCAAAGACCTTACCAGCCATGCCCGCTGGTGGGATAGTTTCTGGTCGAAGTCAGCGATTCACGTACCTGACAAACTACTCGAAAAACAATGGTACCTCGAACAATACAAATTCGGATCGGCCGCCCGCCGGGGTGCACCGCCCATATCCTTACAAGCGGTCTGGACCGCTGATAATGGCCGCATTCCACCCTGGAAGGGAGATTTTCACCATGACCTCAATACCCAACTCAGCTATTGGCCCTCATACAGCGGCAACCATCTGGAAGAAGCCATGGGGTATATCGACCATTTGGAAGAAAACAAAGCGAATTACAAACGCTACACTAAACTCTATTTTGGGGTTGAGGGTTTGGCCGTACCCGGTGTCACTACCCTGGATGGTACCGAAATGGGTGGCTGGATTCAGTACTCGCTTTCACCCACGGTATCGTCGTGGTTGGCTCATCACTACTACCTGCAATGGAAGTACAGCGGAGATCAGGCTTTCCTACGCGATAAGGCTTATCCTTGGGTAAAAGATGTGTGTACTTTTATCGAAAATATCACCCTCCTCAACGAACAGGGCAAGCGACAACTACCCATTAGTTCCAGTCCGGAGATTCGTGATAACAGTCTGGATGCCTGGTTTCCGAAAAACACCAACTACGATCTGGCCCTGATGAAGTTTGCCCTGCAAACGGGAATCGAAATGGCCACTGTATTGGGACATTCTGCCGAGGCCAACCAATGGAAAAAGCTACTAGGAGAATTTGGCGACTTTGCCCTTACTAAAAACAAAGAATTGATGTTTGCACCCTCACTCCCCTACAACGAATCGCATCGGCACTTTTCGCACCTGATGGCCATTCATCCATTGGGATTAATCAAGTGGGAGGACGGTAAAGAGGCACAAACTATTATCACCAACACCCTCAAACAGTTGGACGCCGTTGGCCCTGACTGGTGGTGCGGATACTCCTACGCCTGGTTGGGAAGTGTCAAAGCAAGGGCGAAAGACGGCGAAGGAGCTGCTAAGGCGCTTTCTACATTTGCTCGTGCCTTTTGCCTACCTAATAGTTTCCACGTCAACGGGGATCAGACAAAATCCGGATTGTCCAAATTTACCTACCGCCCATTTACCCTCGAAGGCAACTTTGCCTTCGCCGCCGGTTTGCAGGAAATGCTACTCCAAAGCTACGCCGGGTATATCGAAATTATGCCCGCTATTCCTGCTGATTGGATAAATAGGTACTGGGTATATAATTTATGATTCGTAACTTTGTGCCATGGATCTTGACTTTGAC